>JANLSA010000415.1:0-10435 GCA_031362085.1 Bacteroidota bacterium
GTTGCAGTTTTTATTCTCGATAAACATTTAATTGATGGCGCTGGCAGCAAACGCTTGGCATATCTAGGGCAATCGCTGCGGGCATTAGATTCATCACTCGAGCCAGTAATGATGAAAACCTGATGGAAAAATATTTTGATAAAGGTGAACTGGATGAAGATGAAATAAAAGAGGGGATGAAGAAGGCAATGATTAATCATGACATATTTCCTTTGTTTTGTTTAAGTGCCGAACGGAATATGGGCAGCGGAAGATTGATGGGGTTTATAGATAATGTATGCCCAAGTGCAAATGAAATGCCGCCACAAAAAACAAAATCCAATATTTCGTTGCCATGTGATGCAAGCGGACCCGCTTGTATTTTTGTATATAAAACAGTAAGCGAACCGCATGTTGGTGAGCTTTCATTTTTTAAAGTATATAGTGGTACGGTAAAAAGTGGAATGGATTTAGAAAATGAAACCACAGGTGTTTCAGAAAAACTAAATCAACTTTTTTTAGTTGAAGGAAATAAACGGACATCTGTTAATGAATTAGTTGCTGGTGATATTGGTGCTACCTTAAAATTAAAAAATACGCATACGAATAACACCTTACATGTTCGTGGTAAAAATTATGATTTGCCACCAATCGAATTCCCGGCTTCGAATATGACAGTAGCTATTGAGCCGACAAAAAAAGGAGAAGAAGAAAAACTTTCGATTGCATTGCATCAACTTCGTGAAGAAGACCCCACATTGAAAGTGGAAGTATCTGGTGAATTGAAACAAACATTAATACATTGCCAGGGGGATATGCACCTGGCAGTTGCTAAATGGAAAATAATTCACAATCATAAATTGGAAGTGAAATTTGACAAGCCCCGTATTGCATACCGGGAAACGATTCGTAAAATGGCGGACGCAAATTACCGGCATAAAAAACAAAGTGGAGGTTCCGGCCAATTTGGAGAAGTGTATATGCGGATAGAACCCTGGTATGAAGGTATGCCCGAGCCAAAAGACTTTAATGTTCGGGGAAGAGATACCCATGATTTGGAATGGGGTGGTAAATTAGTTTTTTACAACTGTATTGTTGGTGGTGCTATTGATATACGTTTTCTTCCATCTATATTAAAAGGAGTAATGGAGAAAATGCACAACGGCCCACTCACCGGTTCGTATGCACGGGATATTCGTGTATGTGTGTATGACGGAAAAATGCACCCTGTTGACAGTAATGATATATCCTTCAAGATAGCAGGGCTTCAGGCATTCCGCAGCGCTTTTCAGCAAGCCGATCCGCAGATACTGGAACCCATTTATCATTTGGAAGTTTCATGTCCTGATGATTTAACCGGTGCTGTAATGGGAGATTTACAAAGCCGCCGTTCTATTGTAGAAGGAATTGACAGCGATGGACATTTTCAAAAAATTCTTGCAAAAGTTCCCTTAGCTGAATTGGATGGCTATTCATCTGCATTGAGAAGCTTAACACAGGGTAAAGCAAGATTTACAATGGCATTTAATGGTTATGAAGCAGTGCCATTTGATTTGCAAAGAAGATTGATAGATGATTATGCAAAACATGCAAAGGAAGAGTTTGCATAATAGAATGAAGAAAATTTATTTTAAAAAACGGAGTCTTCTCTCTTGACGGAAGATTCCGTTTTGATTTTTGCAAACAAGTCTGCTTTATTAAAAGGGTTTTCTTATTCAAACAACGGCATCATCGCCATATCTGGATTTTCCGATTCACAAAATAAAACACCAATTCCAATTTCACCTTTGTATAAACTATTATTTCGTAATTGAGGTGACGTTAAATTTTTAAGCAACATTTTATTTAATCTTTTTACAGAATCAAGATATTTTTTATCATGTGTAGTTTTATAAAGCCCAAGTGTGGAGTAGGCCATTCCGGCTGTACCGCAACAAAGATTACAATTACTATCATGAGCTGGTTTCAAATAATGATTCGATAATTTTTCTGCAACGCGTATAAACTTTTCATCTCTAAAATATTGATATGCGAGCAACCATAAAAAAGAATGTCCGGCACTGCCATTGCACCACCCATGCCAGGGTGTGTTATCTGTAATGGAATAAGGCCAATGAATGTTGTTATCCTTTTCAACAGCACAACTCAGCAACTCTTCCATACGTATTAAAAAATTACCAGGTAATTTGCGGTTGGCGGTATTACACCAGCGTAAACTAGCATATAAAAAACCAGCCCATCCATGAGCAATTCCAAAATTGCCAATTTCGTTTGGACCATTCATTGGATGAAAGCTATCTATCTGTGACCATAATTCCTGTATTATTGAATCCGCAAGATTTTCAATAGGTACGGTATTGATTCCTTTCCGGTTTTTTAATTCACGTAAAAGTTGTGAACATCCAATCAGTATTCCTGTTTTACCCAGCGCCAGATCTATTTTATCACAAGGTTGTTTTGCAGCCGTTAAAAAATCTTTCAGGCTTTTTGAGAGTACATAAAAATCACCTTTTGCATTACTGATTAAAGCCTGAGTAAGATAAACACCAACCGGTGAATGATAAAGGGATCTTTTTCCAACAGACTCGGCATTTAAACCAATTGAAGGGGAATAAAAACCAGCATTAAAATTATTTTCGAATTGAGTTGCACGGTTTATCCATATATCAGCCAGGCTGGCAAGCGATGGATCCTGACGAATACAGGCCATTCTGTAATACATATATGCAATACCTGCGGCTCCGTATTTCACTGAACTGGTTGGAACGGCTTGAAGCCCTTTTTCAATAAAGTTTGAATTCCACCCATATTTCCGGGTTAGAAAATTAGAAAATGCAAGTACTCCATTTTCCCGGTTAACAGAAAAAAAATCTGGATTCGAAATAAGAGAGTCCCGTACTTTTTTCAAAGCAATAGCAAAATGTTTTAAGGATATATATCTTTTTTCGGGGTCTTTTGAAAGTGCTTTTGCAAGAATTGTTTCAAGCTCTTCAGGAAAATTTAAATCATGTTTGATGAATGGAACCGGTTCATCATTTATAACTTGCCGGTACAATTTTGATCCTTCTGCAGAAAATTCAAGATAATCCTGACCGGTTAACAATTTATAAATTAAAACAGCAACAGAATATTGTTCCCCTTTCTCAGTAAGCACCGACCGCTTTTCTTTATTTATAAGCGATAATGCAAATTCAGGTTCATAATAAAATCCGGTACCGCCTCTCTGAATTTGATTTTCATTTTCTTTTTCTACAGCATAACCATAGTCAATAATTTTTACCAGGCCTTTTTCTGAAATAAAAATATTGGGTGGATGAATATCGCCATGTATGACTCCCTGATGATGTAAATGATAAAAAGCTTCTGCAACAGAAATAGAGATATCAATAAGCTTCCTGACATTTTTCCGTGTTGTAACATTCCGGCAGGTATTTGCTTCTCGGATACAGGTAAGCCCGGTACACCATTCTATTATGAAATAAAGTATTTCATCCTGAACACCATGTTCCTTCAATGCCGGATTTACCAAACCATCCAGTCGCTGATATATTTTGAGTTCATTATAATACATTGCTTTTACATGATTATTCACTGAGGCTCTCAAAATTTTTAAAGCAAATAATTTTCCCGATGTATCTTTTACCTGGTACACTTCAGTATCCTCAAGCCCGAAACATTTTTTTTCAACTGTATATGCACCAAATGTATCATTCTTACTAAGTAATGATTTTTGTACTGGGTTATCTAGATTATTATACGGAACCAGGAGTCCCGACTTTTTCATATTCATGAGGAGGTCAAACGTTTCATCAGCAAGATGAAGTGGATCGTCCTGAAGCAATGCGGCATAAGTATAAATAACTTCTGAGATTGTTTTAGGGGTTTTAAATTCCTGGAGCAATGTTGCAAACTGGTTGCTTAATACTTTACTTTTGGTTCTTGAGTGATGGTTCGAAATTACAATATCACCTTCTTCATATTCAAATGCATTTTTCAGATAATCATCTATGTCAGCTACCGGTGTAAATTGCAGTCCATCCACCAATACAAAAAGTTCATTTGGTTTCATTCTCAAATTTAATTTGAAATCAGTTAAAATTAATTTACAGAACTCCAGCTATTGATATCTATTCCTGCTGATAATAGTTTGACCCTGATAAAAGCAATCGACTCGTTCCAATTCATTTTGCCGGTCTTCGATTGAATAATTGCAAGAGCCAGTTCATCTGTAAGTATTGTCCTCCAGCTACTCGGTTCTATTCCTTCAGGAAAATTAACAGGATAAGGATCTACACCCTGTGACAACATGCCCCTTTTATCTGTTTGTGCTGTAAAAGGTACACCCTGCGGTGTGTAACGGCTAATTTCATTTTCAAGTAATTGTGATGTTTCAAGTACTGCTTCTCTGTTTTCAAAATATACAACCATCTTGTCGGGTCTGAGTAAACCCTGTAATTTACTTCCTGTTTTAAAACTAATAGCATCTGAAGCTGTGATGATTGGGATTGAATTAATAAAAACAGCAGGAAAATCAGAAATAAGTGGACTGATATAAAGTTTATAAATTTGAGAACCCGAAGCTACAGGGACCACAGTTTTCCGGGGACGCATCCAGGATAACCATCCTCTTTCTTCCGAAGTAAGTGAAGAATTCCAGTTGGCATTAAGATCTTTTTTTAAGCCTTCGGTTGCATTTTGAAATAAAAATTCTTTTGTTGAATGTTCTGTAGATGAAGAAAAAATATTTCTTCTATGATAATCCCATGGAATTGTATTAAAGGTATAGAGGCGGTTGGCCAGCGATTTTACATCGGGTTCGTTTATTAGCATGGCGTACTGAATAGCCGCCATTGATAACTCTGATAAATAATCAGGAATTTTATTCTCTTCAAAAATTGTTTCACCATATAATGCAGATACAGCTAAAGAGCCCCCCACAAACTGATTATTCCATTCTATTTCCAGAATATTATCAAGTACCAGTCTTGCTATGCTTTCATTACTAGCTTGTGTAGCTGCTGATGTAAAATAATGCGGAAGTAGGTTGGAATGTTGCAAATGAAAATAAAGCATTGCAACTTCCCGGTATGCAATTTTAACCGTAAGCCCGGGAGCAGAAATCAGTGGTTGAAAAAAACCATAAATTTCAGGTTCTTCATACTGGTTTACGAGTAACTCTTTTTCATTTTGATTCAATTGGTTCCATTCAACCAACCGATATGCAGAACCCTGCCTGAATTTTTCATTGAGCAAAAAACGGCAACTCACATCATATATTTACAGATGAAAAAATAGAATCCGGTTGATCCGGAAAAATGGTAACTTAAAAAATCAGTGTATTGAATCAGGCAGCAAAATTTGATTTAGATTCTTTTACTTTCATTTCTATAAGCGATGCTTTTAATTCCATCAATAGATTTGAATTTATTCTATCCGTTCCGTTACTTTTTATTAAGTTAATACCATCAAATTCTGCATCAGGAGAAGTAGCAGTACATCTGCCACAATCGCTTACAGCATCCTCACAATCAGGAGAAGTAGCAGTACACCTGCCGCAATCGCTTACTGCACCTTCACAATCAGGAGAAGTAGCCGTACATCTGCCGCAATCACTAACGGCACCCTCACAATCTGGTGAAGTAGCAGTACATCTGGAACAGTCACCGCAATCACTTACTCCACCCATACAATCGGGGGAAGTAGCTGTGCATCTGCCGCAATCAGAAACAGCATCGCATCCTTCATTCATGTACTGATGCTTAAATTCAAAATGCTGTAAATGAATAGCCATGTTCTTATTTTCAAGTATCTGTTCTTTAACCGGAGGAACAACAATCATTAAATCCTTAATTCTGAAATTTTTCATTTTAATAATTTTAAATGTTTAAAAAATTTTTAATCCCAATTTTCCGGATTAAACTCAAATACTTTATTAAGCAGTTTAAACCATTCTTAATCATCAGGGATAATACAAAAATAAAATTCAAAATTTTACAAAGGGGGAGAATCAAACTTAGTTCAAACTTAACCAATCACACCGATAAATCAAAATATTAATTTCTTCGTACCGGTTTAGTTAAATATAGATTGAAATGAATAAATTTAGAATTAGTTTCAATAGGGAATATTTTAAATTTTCAAATAAATTATTTTA
Source organism: Bacteroidota bacterium (assembly GCA_031362085.1). Taxonomy (GTDB): domain Bacteria; phylum Bacteroidota; class Bacteroidia; order Chitinophagales; family Chitinophagaceae; genus VBAR01. The sequence goes on from JANLSA010000415.1 coordinate 6,134, forward strand.
TCGGGTATCAACAGGGTTTAATTCTATCAGAAATGCGTGTACATTTCTGCCGGAAATGAAAAAGCCTGATGCATTAAATTAAGTAGCGATTATGATTGTTTTGCAGTTTAAATGGATACGTATATTAATATTTATGAAATGAAAAAAGCAACCTCAATTCTTTTGTTTATTTTTTTTTGTAATCTTTCCTTTGGGCAGGGTGGTCAAAAGATTGATGTCGATTCCCTTTTAAATGAACTTAAAAAGGGAAAAAATGACTCAGCCAGGGTTGATGTTCTGAGAGAACTAAGCGAATTTTACCGATTCCAGAATCCTGATTCTTCTTTATTGATGATACAGCAAGCTTTGGATCTGGCCATTAAAACCCGTTATCAACACGGAGAAATTAAAAGTTTATTTACAAAAGGTAAAATATTTGTTTCATTGGGAAATTATCCAATGGCACTGGATTTGTATTTACAGTCTCTTGCTCTAAGTGAACGAATTAAAAGCCCGGTGTGGATCGGTATTAATTCAAATTATATTGGTGAACTCTATACATATGAGAACGATTATATTAATGCACTCAAATATTATAATAATGCAATTTCAATTGCTAAGAAAAACAAATTTTATTCAATAGAGGCCACGGCTTATTATAATATTACCCGAATCTATGAAAATAAAAACGAGTTGGATTCTGCAAAAGCGTATGGCTTGAAAAGCATGAAGACAATTCTGCTTGCCAAAGATGTTTACATGATTGCCCGGGTGTACAATACACTGGGAAGTATTTCTTTTAAGACTGCCGAAATAAATAAAGCAATGGAATATTATCGGAATAGTCTCTTTTATTCAAAAGATGTGGATGATAATTTCTCCTACTGTGTTGCCAATCTCGGGATAGCAAAAATTTTTCAGAGCAGGGGACAGATAGATTCAAGTCTTTATTATGCAAGGCAGTCATTATACATTTCAAAAAAAATAGGTTTCATGAAGCAGGTCATTGATGCCAGCAGTTTTTTATCAGATCATTTTAAAATGCGGGGGATGTACGACAGTGCTCTCGCCATTAAAGAAATTTATATAGAAGCAAAAGATTCTCTTATCAGCCAGGATAAAATTGCCGGGTTTCAACGGGTTTCTTTTGAAGATCAGCTAAAGAGAAAAGAAATGGAACAGGATCGGATAAAATACCGGAATAGTATTAAAACTTCTATTCTTTTTATCGGGCTGGCAGGTTTATTAACACTTGCCTTTATTCTTTGGAGAAATATCAGAATAAAACAAAAAGCAAACATGTTACTTTTTGCACAAAAACTTGAAATTGATGGACAAAAAGCAAAAGTAGAAGAATCGTTGAAGGAGTTGACATTAACACAGGCACAGCTTATTCAGTCAGAAAAAATGGCTTCATTGGGAGAACTCACAGCTGGGATTGCACATGAAATTCAAAACCCGTTAAACTTCGTCAATAATTTTTCAGAAGTCAGTACGGAATTAGTTGATGAAATGAATGACGAAATTGAAAAAGGAAATATTGAAGTGGCAGCACAAATTGGGCAGGATTTAAAACAGAATCTGGTAAAAATAAATCATCACGGCAAAAGAGCAGGTGATATTGTAAAAGGTATGTTGCAACATAGCCGAACCAGCAGCGGACAAAAAGAACCAACAGATATTAATGCCCTGGCTGATGAGTATTTACGTTTAGCCTATCATGGTCTTCGGGCAAAAGACAAATCTTTCAATGCAACAATGAAAACTGATTTTGATGAAAGTATTGGAATCATCAATGTTATTTCGCAGGATCTTGGAAGAGTGATTTTGAATTTAATTACCAATGCATTCTATGTAGTCAACGAAAAGAAGAACCAGAATCCTGAAGGTTATGAGCCAACTGTAACTGTAAAGACTCTAAAGAATCCCGCCATGCGGGACAAGGGGGCTAAGGTTTTGATTTCTGTAACAGATAATGGAAATGGCATCCCTCAAAAGGTATTAGATAAAATTTTTCAACCCTTCTTTACTACTAAACCCACCGGGCAAGGAACAGGCTTAGGCTTATCCTTGAGTTATGATATTGTAAAAGCACATGGTGGTGAATTAAAAGTAGCAACAAAAGAAGGTGAGGGTACGGAGTTTACTATCCTCTTACCAATAACTAATTCTTAAAGTACTTTTTAAATGGAAGAAGTTGTTTTAAAAAATATTCCTCAACCAGACTACCAGCACTTGCTGGTAAAAATTTCTGATACCTACCAGTCTGGACAGGTAAAAGCGACACAGGCTGTAAACACCCAATTACTGGAAACCTACTGGCAAATAGGCCAGCACATTGTTGAGTTTGAACAAGGTGGAAACGTAAGGGCTGAATATGGAAAGGGATTGATAAATACATTGGCAAAAGACCTTTCACTTTTGCATGGCAAAGGGTTTAGTGCCAGTAATGTAAAGCGTTTCAGGCAGTTTTACCTGGCCTATCCAATTGGTGCGACACTGTCGCACCAATTGAGTTGGAGCCATGTGGTGGAATTTTTGAAAATAGATGACCCGTTAGAAAGAAGCTTTTACGAAAAGCAAACGCAGTTGGAAAACTGGAATGTAAGAGAATTGGTGCGACAGAAAAATACCGCCTTGTTTCAGCGGCTGGCACTTAGCAAAAACAAAGAAGAAATTTTAAAGCTATCGGCCCAGGGGCAGGGAATAACAAAACCCGGAGACATATTGAAAGACCCTTATGTTTTTGAGTTTCTAAAAATCCCCGAAGAACAACTGCCATCCGAACAAGAGTTAGAAAATCATTTATGCAATAACCTGCAGCAATTTTTACTGGAGTTGGGCAAAGGATTTACACATGTGGGCAGGCAATACCGTATGACCATCAACAACAAGCACTACCGGGTTGACCTTGTATTTTACCACCGCATTCTCCGATGCTTTGTATTAATTGATTTAAAAATAAACGAAGTACAGCATGATGATATTGGGCAGATGAATATGTACCTCGGTTATTTTGCCAATGAAGAAAATACAGAAGGCGATAACCCACCCATTGGCATTATACTTTCAAAAGATAAAGATGAACTGCTTGTAGAGTATGCCACTTATGGTATAAACAGCCAGTTATTTGTAAACTAGTACCAATTGTACCTACCCGATAAAAATGATTTAATAACCCTTGTAAACAATATGCTGCAAAGTGAAGAAGACAATAAAAATTAATTGTATGAAATCATTTATAAAACTAATTCTGCTTTGTCTGCTGCCCTTATTCTCAATGGCACAAATAGACCCCACCTGGGGATATATAACCGCACAGCAGGCCGATAGCCTGAAACGTTTTTTACAATCAGAAAAGAATGATACATTAAAGTTGGCAGCCTTTCGTAGCCTGGGTTTTTATTACCAGGGATATAAACCGGACAGCGCATTATATTTTCATGAACAGCAATTACCGCTTTGCAATAAATTGAACATGAAATTATGGCAAGCAGATGCATATAGTCAGGCGGGGTATGTCTTAAACATTTTAGGCAATCTAATGAAATCGTATGAATACCATTCAGAAGCCATGAAACTGGCGGGTGATGAAAAAAATGAATCGGACAATTGGCGGCCATGGACCTTTTCCAATGCAGAAAATGGTCATGATGCCCGGATTGCCATTTTGGCTATGAACTATCAAATGATGGGATACCTATGGGGCAGTTTGGGCGAACCTGAAAAAGAAAAAACTTATTACCGGGAAGCTGTAAAACTTGGGGAATCTATAAAAAACGGTAAAATTATCTATTTTTCTTCTACAAACCTTGCCCGTGCCCTTAAGTATTCACCTGATTCAACACTTACGATTTACAACAAAAGCCTGGAAATAGCAGCAAAGGCCGGATATAAAAGAGTAGGCTCGACGTATGCAGATATTGCAGAAATTTATTTCCAAAAAGGTAAATTGGATTCTGCTATGATTTTTACACATAAATCAATAGCGACTAATCAGGCAGATAACGACCTCATACAATTAGCATATTCCTACGAAATGATGTCCTTGTTATTCTCTCGCCAGAATAATAAAGATTCAAGCCTGTTTTATGCAAATAAACAATTAGAAACAGCCCGGCTTGTTGGCACACCAGATGAGTTTGCCTACGTTTATCGAACCCTTTCTTTCGAATATGCAGAAATCAATAAAACAGATAGCGCCTTTAAGTATGAGCGATTAGCAAACAACCTAAACGATAGTCTTAAAAATATAAGAATAGGTAACCTTACTAAATACCAAAAATTTTCTTTTGATGAACAGCTTCGCTTAAAAAAACTGGA
>JANLSA010000423.1:0-1709 GCA_031362085.1 Bacteroidota bacterium
TCTTTATAGAATAACAGCCCTTCGGTAAAAGAAGAGGTGTCATGCGGATAAGTGCTGATAATGGAATAGGTAATAATTTTCGGTGCATTCACATCAGGGGTATCCGGAGTATTGGGTTCTTTAGGATTACAAGCAAAAAAAGCCATAAGAACAGAGAGATAAAATATTCTTTTCATGAATAATAATATAGGTTAATACAAAAATAAGTACTGGCTGATTGTAAGCCTGTTAAAGCTTTCCAAAGCCAAGTCCGGAAATCGGAAAATTACGATACAAAAAATTCATTGACAAATACATACAACCTAAAGGAATATTATTATATTTACCTATTGTTACCCTATCCGAAGATTCTTACCTCAAAGTCATATCCCTGAATTCCCTTTTTTAATTCCTTTTTATCCTTTTCATTTTCCAATTTCTCTGAATTACTCCTGGCAGTATTTATTGTCAAGGCGTAACCCTGTAATGATCTGGATTTATGAAGGCGGTACTATTTTATGTCCTTATTTCACTGGGATTTGCTGGTCAGCTAACTGCTCAAAAAAGCTGTGCCACTATTTCATATACAAAACGACAATTACAAAACAATCTTTCAGTTACTGGTAACAATACCATTGCTACTTTTTTACCACAGGATGCTGTAACTCCCGGTACTGAAGGAATAACTTCCGGTTCTGTTATTACCATTCCTGTAGTTGTTCATATTTTATATCATAACCCATCTGAAAAAATAAGTGATGCGGTAGTTATTGAACAGCTTAAAACGTTGAATAAATGTTTCCGTCACCAGAATGCAGACTCTGTAAATACACCCGCAGTATTTAAATCGCTGGCGGCTGATTGTGAAATAGAATTTAAACTCGCCACATCAGACCCGAAAAAAAGATACACTACCGGTATTGTAAGAAAATATACTCCTGTTACCAATTGGTCATTTGATGATAAAGTGAAATTTTCTGCTGAAATGGGTGATGATGCCTGGGATGCTAAAAGTTACCTGAATATATGGGTTTGCAGTTTGGGTGATTTTGCAGGCTACTCCAGTATTGTCGGCGGCCCGCAAAATGTAGATGGTTTAGTGCTTGGTTTTTCTGCTTTTGGTCCTGATCAAAAAACGATTGTTCATGAAGCAGGGCATTGGCTGAATTTAAAGCACCTGTGGGGTGATGAGAACTGTGGTGATGATGGTGTATCAGATACGCCGAAGCAAGCCAGCTATACAGGCGGCTGTCCAACTGGTGTTCGTATTACCTGCGGTAACAGCCCGACTGGTGATATGTATTCCAATTATATGGACTTTACCAGTGATGAATGCACTAATCTATTTACACTGGGGCAAAAAGCAAGAATGAAAGCCCTGTTTGCTACAGGTGGTTCCCGTAATTCATTCCTATCATCAAAAGGATTAGATGCGCCACTGATATTTGAAATACCTGTACCTGAAGCAGACCCGAAATGGCTGCAACCAAGATTGTATCCCGTTCCAGCTACTACACAGCTAACCATTGACCTTTCTTATGATGTGAGGTGGGTGGGGAAAAGTATTCAGGTAACCAATTTACAGGGACAAACCATTATGATTGTGACGATTACGTCTAAAACACAGGCAATTGACATCAGCCGGTTACAACCTGGTATGTATTTCCTTGCAGCAAAAAAGGGAGATGGGGAGTCTATTAAGCAGAAGTTTATTAAACTATAATTTTTAT
>JANLSA010000467.1:0-6349 GCA_031362085.1 Bacteroidota bacterium
ATCGCAGAGATAGGGTGGTCTGCATGGACCGGTATATATATTGCTAACAGTTGCTTCTGTTATATCTGCTACATCTTTTGTTACAATCGGCTGGTTTGTTTTCATCGCTTGTGATCCACTTTGTCCCTGCATCAGTTGCCAAACTTTCATCCGGTATGTCACAGGTTCCTGTGGTTTTGGTACAACAGGTGTCCAGCGGAACGTTATACCTTTCATCGCATCATCTGAATTGATTTCTTTTTTATTATCCGGGAATGTATTTTCTGATCCTGTAATCTTTGTTTCTTTGACATTGAATTCAGTCGGGTGACTTGTTCCTAATGTCGTTCCGGTTCTTGTTATTGCCAGTACTTCCCAGATAAAATCGCAGAGATAGGGTGGTCTGCATGGACCAGTATATATATTGCTGACAGTTGCTTCGGTTATATCTGATACATCTTTTGTTACAATCGGATTGTTGGTTCGCATGGCTTGTGTACTATTTTGTCCTTGCATCAGCTGCCATACTTTTAAACGATACGTTACAGGTTCTTGTGGTTTGGGTACAACAGGTGTCCATCGGAATGTGATACCTTTCATCGCATCATCTGAATTGATTTCTTTTTTGTTTTCCGGAAATGTATTTTCTGGGCCTGTGATTTTTTCTTCTGCTAATCCAAAAGTATAAGAGTCACTCATACCATTATTATTACCCATTGGTTTGCCCTCTTTGTTCAATGCTTGTATATTCCAGATAAAATCGCATAGATAGGGTGGCCTGCAGGGGCCAGTGTATATTCCATTCACTGTTGCCTGGGTAATGTTGTCAATATCTTTTGTAACTATTGGTTGATTAGTTCTCATTGCCATTGTTCCATTCTGTCCCTGCATCAGCTGCCATACTTTTAAACGATACGTAACAGGTTCTTTTGGTTTAGGAACCAATGGTGTCCATCTAAACATGATTGGACCTTGCAGTTCCTGCTGCGAAAACTTTGTATCCCTTACAGGAGTGATTACAGTTGGCGGTGCATATTCTATATTGGAAGCCTCTACCCTGAAGTCTTTACACATTTCCCGGCTGATGGCAATCTTATCTATATTGAAGAACTGGACACAAATAGAATAAGTGCCTTCTTTTAGTTCATGGCAATTAGAAAGCATACCGGTGAGGTCAGCCGTGTTAAATGTTCTTACATCAAAAGGATCCACTTGTTTTGATGTTGCGAAATTATTACCACAGATCAATGCGCCGCCACTCCGTATCTGAATGACCAGTCTTAGTTCCTTCATTGGTATGGAACCGGGGGCTTTTTGTGCCACCAGTATCAATGCAGCGGGCGTAGACACCCAACTGTCAACTGTCCCGGGTAATATATTCTTCACAGTAAAATTTACTATGTTGATTTGGTTTATCTGACCGGCCTGGCCGTTTGCAAAAGAGCCAAATAAAAGGACGAACAGAAAGAGTTTTAGTTCCTTCATATTGTATTTTTTGAATAATAACTGTTGAATGATTTTTCATTCAACTTAAAATTTACACTTGACGTTTTTTAATAAGCAAAGAATCTGTCTGCGCTAATAAAAATATCTTTTTACGTCTTATTAATATTTCTCTTCTTTGTTTTTGTAAGTTGAATGCCGCGGATTATATAAAGCACATTTAATACACACCTAATACTTCTTTACAAGATAGTTATTCTTTTTAATATTTCTCAATCCTTAATTTTTCCCATACGAATTGTTTTTCTTTTTTTATTTCAGATATATCCAGGTTTATATTTGTTGATAAAGTTACTCTGCAATAAAAAATTCATTTATTCTTTTAGGTATAATGAATACCGTGATTCATCTTTCGTTTGGCGATTGAGCATTTCTCTCGTCATGATATAAGTTGACAAAAAAAATCAAACAACATGAAACATAAAGACCTGGTTATTCAAAAACATTATATAAACCCAAACATATAACCAGAATAGAAATTGAAGTAAGACCAAAAAGTATCCAATTGTAAAGTTCTGGAACAAGGTTAATCAAAGTTAAAACACAACTTAAAAAACCGAGAAAGGCTCCAACTCCCAAACAGATAAATCCCTTAAATTGTTTTTTAGCATTTTTTATTTTTCTGTATTCAAGCAGATAAGCATCTCTTGTTTGTTCATCATAACCAAGAGCCAGCAGATTTTGCTCTACTTTTTGAATGTTCAAATTTTCAGTAACCCAGTTTTGAATGATAGAAGAGTTTACAAAATGAGATGACATAGCAATTGATATTAAATATTACTTTTCAACCAATGAGCTCCAAGATAATAATATTTTTAACATTCAGGAATGCGGCTAATATGAACTGTGTAAAAAGTTAAATAAATTATTTCTTCTTTGCACCTTTTTTTACCAACGGCACATTATCCAACGAACGCCACATATACATACAGGCATAGGTGCGGTAGGGGCTCCAGCTTTCTGAAATGCGCAGCATTTCTTTATACTGTTTCTTTTTATCCTTGCTTTTTATATTATACAAAGCAATCATAGCATTACGTATTCCAAGATCATCAATAGCAAAAACATCTTCGCGGCAGAGTGCAAACATCAGGAGCATTTCTGTAGTCCAACGGCCCACACCTTTTATCTGGGTTAAATAAGTAATCACTTCATCATTACTCATTTTGTGGAGCTTGGTATGATGCATACCAAACTCCAATTCAAACCTGGCTACATTTTGTACATAGTTTGCTTTGGCATTGCTCATACCTACACCACGCAGTTTCTCAAATGGTGTATCTATAATTTGTTGCGGAGTTGGCAAGTCATCATATAAATTAAGAAAGCGTTGCTGAATCACACTGGCAACTTTAGTAGAAAGCTGCTGGCTTATGATAGAGTAGCAGAGATAAAGACAAAGATCCTTTTGCTTCTTCAGCTTAAAATGACCGTGATGTTGAATTAATTTTTTTAATTTTTTATCTTTTGAAAGATGTTCAATGTAATAGCCCATCCCAAATTCATTTTGATTGTGATTTCCTTTTTTCGCCTTCCCGTAGGGAAGGAGGAAATAGTTTTATTGTTGACGAATAATAGTATTTTAAGTTATCCGGGTCTGTGTTTTGATGGCCTTCCCCTTCGGGGAAGGTCGGGATGGGGCTGACTATTCTACCGACCAACTCATCTCCCCACCTTTTTCATCTTTTAAATTAATACCGAGTTGTGTTAATTGGTTTCTTATTTTATCGCTGGTTGCAAAATCTTTTTTATTTTTCGCTTCTTTACGAATTTCAATCAGCAGCTCCATCACACCTTTCATTTTTTTAATATCGGCTTCGGTGGCCGTTTTTAATCCAAACACATCTTCCAGGTAATTCTTAAATTTTGTTTGCATCAATTTCATTGTTACTTCCGATACGGCTGACAGGGCAATTGTTTTATCTTTTAAAGAATTAATAACCGGCACCAATTCAAACATACTTGCCAATACTCTGGCGGTATTAAAATCATCATTCATATGTTCATCAAACTCATTTACCAACTTCAATATTTTTGAATCAAGCTCAGTATCAATCCGGGTGTCGGATACCGGTTGTTGTGTGTCAGGAGTAAATGCAATCAACGCTTCATAAGCATCCCATAATCGCTTTAATCCTTTTTCTGCTGCCTGCAATGCTTCATTACTAAAATCAAGTGTACTGCGATAATGAGTTTGCAACATAAAGAAGCGGACATTCATAGGTGAATATGCTTTTTCCAGCAATGGATGCGACCCGGTAAATAATTCTTCGGGTAAAAAACCATTGCCGGCACTCTTACTCATCCGCACTCCGTTTACCGTAAGCATATTGGTATGCATCCAGTAGCGAACAGGCGATGTTTTATAGCATGCCTGTGATTGAGCAATTTCATTTGTATGATGTGTAGCTGCTAAATCCATTCCGCCACCGTGTATATCAAATTGTTTTCCTAAATATTTTTCACTCATTGCCGAGCATTCGATATGCCAACCCGGAAAACCCATACCCCATGGCGATGGCCATTGCATTAAATGATCGGGCCCGGCTTTTATCCAAAGTGCAAAATCGAGCCGTCCTCTTTTTTCATCCTGTCCACCCAGTTCTCTTGTTCCTTCAAGCAGATCTTCCAGTTTCCGGTTGGTGAGTATGCCGTATGGCTTTTCTTTACTATACTTTTCTACATCAAAATAAACTGTGCCATCTACTACATAAGCATAGCCATTATCAATTATCTGTTGTGCCATCCGGATTTGTTCTGAAATATGACCGGTAGCTGTGGGTTCAATAGTTGGAGGTAAAGTATTAAAAAGCTCCATCACTTTATGAAAACCCACGGTGTAGCGTTGCACAATTTCCATTGGCTCCAGCTGCTCCAATCTTGCTTTTTTAGAAAATTTATCATCGCCTTCATCCCGGTCTCCTTCTAAATGTCCGGCATCTGTAATATTTCGTACATAGCGAACTTTATACCCGAGATATATTAAATACCGGTAGATGATATCAAAAGAAATAAAAGTGCGGCAGTTACCCAAATGCACATCACTATACACGGTAGGACCACAAACATATAACCCGATATGATTAGGTAAAATGGGTTCAAATAATTCCTTCTGTCTTGATAAGGTATTGTATAATTTAAGCTGGCTCATAAGTTTTCAAAAATAAAACAATCCACTCTATTTCTTTAATTGTAAATCGGCTACCAACAGGTAATGGTCGCTTAATTTTTTTACCGGTCTGCTAAACTGCAGCACTTTAAAATTTTCGTCTGCAAAAATATAATCAATGCGCAGCGTTGGAAAAAGTCCACTGAATGTTCTGCCGACACCAAATCCTTTTTTTAAAAAAGCATCCTGCATATCTTCCTTCACGGTAAAGTAGGTGTAGCTGTTGGGCACATCATTCAAATCGCCGGCAAATAAAACAGGGTATGGACTGTCGTCCATTAATTGTCTGACCAAATCAGCTTGTATGCTACGCAAGGCGGCGCCATGTTTCAGTTTAGATAAAATCGATTTTGAGTTATCAAACAAACTGTCGCCAATTTTTTTTACTTCATCAATTTTCGCATATTCATCTTTTCCAAACTGCAATGATTGCAGATGTGTACTGAACACACGAACCGTATCATCATTAATTTTTATATCCACATGCATCAATGCTTCAGGCAGTGTTGGTCGTGGATAACGAACAAGGCCACTGTCCAGAATTTTATAGCGGGAAAAAATAATAGTGCCGGTATAATGCTGGTCACCATCCACATCATGCGAATAAAACCAATACGGATAATTATAATTCTCGCTGATGTAATTTATATTTTGATACCATGCTGAATCATTTGAATGAAAAAATTCCTGGAAACAAAGCAGATCTGCATCCTGTTGTTTAATAAGCTCCATCATCTTCAATCTAGTCTGGCTTCCTTTGTTATTATTCCGTTTCATTTCAACAAATCTTGCCACATTCCAACTTACAATTCTGATATTGCCGGATTCTTTTTTATAATTAAATGAGCCGGGTTTGTTGAATGCAAAAAAAACCAAGATATTTTTAAACGCAAATAATAATGCTATCACACTAATCAGAGCAAAACGTGGTTTTATTACCAGCCAGAAAAAAAGAAATAAAATAACAAGTGCAAATAGTATGGGAAAACCCAAGCCCAAAAATGTAATCCACCACCATTTTTGCGGGTTTAGAAATGGCACGAAACAGGATAATAGAAATAAAAACACCACAACAATATGGCAATAAATAAAAATTCGTTTGGTGAAAAGTCGGAAGCGGCTGGGCATTAACGCAATTTACGAATCAATCAGCAATCAATGACAGTAATTGGGAATTTGGTATTAGGAACCTGCCCGTCCGGCAGGCGGGTTGGGACAGCGCAGGCTACACACTATTTAATATTTCGAACTATGAATTATCATTTGTTGTTCAACAGTTTTTTTATCGGGCTCTTTGAAAAATATGAAATTAAAAAATTTGCAATAAACTATTAAGCAATCTCCAAACTATAAAGCCTGACTCCCAATATCCAAATTCCTCTAAAGCTCTTCTCCTGCTTTTTTCAGCAACTCTTTTTCTTCTTCGGTAAGAGAGCTATAGCCTTTATGATTTATTTTATCGAGAATGATATCAACCCGTTGTTGCGTTAGGTTGGGTGTTTTTTTAAACGGTTCTCCTTTCGATTTATAAAACAATTGAAATTCTGTCATGGATAAAAAAGACTAAGCCTGATTAAGAAATTGTGGGACCCGATAATTATCTGGCTGAGGGCATTGTTGTTAAGGTCGAGAAACTAAATATCCCAATATTTGGTCCAACAAAAAAAGCGTCAGAGATTGAGTGGTCAAAAGCTTTTG
>JANLSA010000213.1:0-7227 GCA_031362085.1 Bacteroidota bacterium
CTGGCTGTTGCCACCGGGATAATTACAGTTAGTGATTTCAGGCAAAAACATATTGCAGCCGGGGGAGAGGGTGCACCTTTGGCGGTGTATGGAGATTATCTTGTTTTTTGTAAAAAAGGTGAGAACCGCATTATGTTGAATATTGGTGGCATAGCCAACTTTACTTTTCTTAGTGGTGATATGGACGCAGCAAAAGTTTTTAGTACAGATACCGGCGCAGGCAATACAATCATGGATGTATTTATACAAAAGCATTTTCCGGGTAAATATTTTGATGAGAATGCTAAACTTGCCTCATCAGGTAAAGTTCATCCTGGATTATTAAATGCATTAAAAGAAAATTCTTTTTTTACACAATCATTTCCAAAAACTACAGGACCGGAATTATTTAATTTGGATTATTTATCAGTATCACAAAAAAAATCGGATACGGAAAATCTTTCACATCCGGATTGCATGGCCACACTAAATCGTTTTTCAGCAGATACAATTGCAGACGCAATTAAAAAATGTTTTCAACCAGATGATTCATTTGTTATTTATACAAGTGGCGGTGGCATGCACAATCCTTTGCTTATGCAAAATATCAGCAGTCAGTTGCCGGGTATAGAAATAAAAACCACTGCTGATCTTGAAATAAATCCGGATGCAAAAGAAGCTGTGCTGTTTGCTATTCTTGCCAATGAATGTGTAAGTGGCTACAACAACACTTTTAAGAACATTGCTACTGGCATTCCCTTAGTTTCCATGGGCAAAATAAGTTTCCCGGATTAGAAATTTACCGTTAATCAAAAAATTGAAATCTGAATGTGGTGTAAGGTTGTATATTTATCAACTAAAAAAATAATTATGAAAATCGTTTTATCAATTCTTGCAGTTGCAACTATGCTTACAAATACATCCTGTGCACAGGGTGGTGGCGGAAAAAAGAGCCCACATGATACCTTAACTACAGCAAACCTATCGGTAACATATGGTCGCCCATTTAAAAAAGGACGGGTTGTTTTTGGTGAGCTGGAGAAATTTGGAAAAGTATGGAGAGTAGGTGCTGATGAAGCAACGCAAATAACTTTTAATAAAGATGTAAAATTTGGAGGCGAAGGAGTTGCCAAAGGAACCTATACATTATTTGCAATTCCAGAAGCAGGGGAGTGGACAATTATTTTGAATTCGCAATTGGGCCAATGGGGTGCTTTTGGTTATGATAAAGTAAAAGATAAAGATGTGGCAAAAATAAAAGTGCCGGTAAAAAAATTAACGGATGTGGTAGAGCAGCTCACAATTAAAGCAGATTCAGGTTCACTAACCATATCATGGGATCAGACTTCGGTTTCTGTTCCACTAAGTTTTTAATTTCTGATAAAATATTTAATCATCCCCTGCAAATTGCGGTGGATTTTTTATAATGCAACCTCATTAAAGAAACTGTTGACAACAAAAAAAAATGATTCAATCTTTTTAACCACCCGTGATAAATTTCAAATTCCGTTTAATACCACTAAACTTTGTTCTTTTAATAGCAGAATTTTGAAAAATTTTTTTAAAACTTTCTTCACTCATTGCTTCCCATTCTTTTGTTGTTAAGTTTAATACTTCAGGTATTGGGGAGAATTCAATTTCACTATGCGGTTTTGAAAATCGGTTCCAGGGGCAGATATCCTGGCATACATCACAACCAAACATCCAGTTTTGAAATTTATCTTTCATCGCATCTGGCAGTAATGCCTCTTTCAGTTCAATGGTAAAATAAGAAATACATTTACTGCCATCAATTACTTTGTCCGGCAGTATAGCATCTGTCGGACATTCATCAATACATTTTGTGCAGGTACCACAATAATCTTTTACAAATGGGTCATCATAAATTAATTCAAGATCGGTTATCAGTGTTGCAATAAAATAAAATGAACCACTCTGTTTATTGATCAGGTTTCCATTTTTACCTACCCAACCCAATCCGCTTTTTTGTGCCCAGCTTCTTTCAAGCACAGGTGCACTATCCACAAATCCTCTTCCATGTATTTCTCCGATATTTTCTTTAATTAACTCAATCAGGTTGTTTAACTTTTCACGAATCACTTCATGATAATCTTTTCCAAAAGCATATTTCGATATTTTTGGTGTTCCTTCTTTTTTATGTTCAGCAGGAAAATAATTTTTCATTAAGGTAATCACGGATTTAGCACCGGGCACTAATTTAGAAGGATCAATGCGTAGATCAAAATGATTTTCCATATACTGCATACTGCCCTGCATTCCTTTCTTCAGCCATTGTTCTAATCGCCTTGCATCTTCATTCAGTACCTGGGCTTTTGCGATACCGCAAAAATCAAATCCTAAGTTATGAGCAGTTGCTTTTATCCAGCTGGTATTTGACGGCAATGAGTTCACATTTGCAAAATATAAAATAACAACCGTAACATTTTTTAATTATGATGTTTTGTCCTAATTTAAATTTTTGTTACGAACCATTAACATGCTAAATATGAGAAAATACAGTTTAATCTTTGTTTGCTTTTTTGTTTTAAGCCACACGAAACTGCTATCGCAAAAACCAGAAAAGGTTCCTATAAAATTTGGAACCGTAAATCCCGAAGATTTTAAAAAAGTGTATTCAGTTGACAGCAGTGCTCAGGCTGTAGTAATTGCTGATGTGGGCTTTAGTCAATTTGTGGGAAATAACAATGGTTGGTTTTCACTGGAGTTTTCCCGGAAAACAAGGATTCATATTTTAAATAAGGCGGCTTATGATGCGGCAACTATTGAAGTGCCCATTTACAAATCAACTTCAAGTGACTATAAGGAAGAACTTCTTAATGTAAAGGCAACTACATATAACCTGGAAAACGGTAAGGTAACCGAAACAAAAATGGAGAAGAATTCCATCTTTACAGATAAGTTGAATAAGAATAATATTCTTGAAAAATTTACACTGTCTAATTTAAAAGAAGGGTGTATAATCGAGTTTGAATATAAAATTTACTCAGATTATTTGCGAAACCTGCAGCCATGGGTATTTCAGGATAAGTATCCAGTATTGTGGAGTGAATACGGAGTTGGGATTCCACAATTTTTCGCTTATATATTTCTTACGCAAGGCTATCAGCCATTTTATATAAATGATACCAAAACCAGGGGAGATAATTTCAACGGAAGAAATCCAGATGGCGCCTCTGCCAGAGATCCTTTTTCATTTTCGGCAAATGTTACTGATCATCGAATGGTAATGAAGGATGTACCTGCTTTAAAAAGAGAAACATTTACTTCTACAATAAACAATTATATTGCGAAAATTGAGTTTCAATTCTCTGAATACAGATATCCATTTATACCACGTCGCATTATGGGAACCTGGATGCAGCTGGATGAAGAATTAATGAAAGCCGAATATTTTGGACAGAATATAACTAAGAATAATAATTTTCTGGATGATGAAATTCCACCTTCTGCAAAATTGATTAAAGAAAATAATTTGCAGAAAGCAAAATTGATTTATGCGCATGTACGTGATAATTTTACCTGTACCGATCATTGGGCGTATAGGATGAATCAGAATTTTAAAAACCTGCTTAAAGTAAAAAACGGAAGCGTAGCAGAAATAAATATGATGCTGATTTCAATGCTACGCAACCAGGGCTATAAAGCAGATCCAGTAATAATTGGTTTGAAATCAAGAGGAATTACGTATGCCTTGTACCCGATCATGGAGCGGTTTAATTATTTAGTTGTTGAATTAAACCTGGATGGAAAAAAATATTATCTTGATGCAAGCGAACCGATGAATGGTTTTGGAAAATTAGATCCGGATTGCTATAACGGCCACGCAAGAGTAATTAATGGCGGAGCGGAACCAATTGAATTTAATCCGGATTCATTGTTGGAAAGAAAAGTTACATC
Source organism: Bacteroidota bacterium (assembly GCA_031362085.1). Taxonomy (GTDB): domain Bacteria; phylum Bacteroidota; class Bacteroidia; order Chitinophagales; family Chitinophagaceae; genus VBAR01. The sequence continues at coordinate 3,898 of JANLSA010000213.1, forward strand.
GGTTTATATCATTAATAACGACAAAGGAAATAGTACAGGCTCAATGCAACAGGTTCCCGGATATTTTGAATCAACAACATTACGTGAACAAGTAAAAGAAAAAGGGAAGGATGCGATAATAGCTACAATAAAAAAAGGGTTTAATGCCGATATAGAAATTGAAAATTTTACTATTGATTCGTTGAATTTAAAAGACAACCCGATTGGAATTTCTTATGACTTCAATCTTAAAAATGATAAGGAAGATATTATTTACATGAATCCGATGTTTGGAGAAAGATACGAAACCAATCCTTTTAAGTCGGCTGAACGTGTTTACCCGGTTGAAATGCCTTACACGGAGGATGAAACCTATATTTTTTCTATGGAGGTGCCAACTGGCTATGTAGTTGATGAATTGCCGAAATCAATGGTGCTAAAATTAAATGAATTTGATGATGGTGTATTTGAATACCGGATGAGTGTTTCGGACAATACGATTTCGTTTCGTTGCCGCTTGAGAATAAAAAGAACATTTTTTGCACCTGATGAATATGAATTGCTCCGTGAATTTTTTGGGATGGTGGTAGCAAAACAAAATGAACAGATTGTGTTTAAGAAGAAAAAATAAATTATGTATAAGTTTCTATTACTGCCTTTGTTATTGTTATTTCAAAACGTTGCCATTGCTACAGGCGGAGATGATGTGTATGCTGTATCAAGAATCCCGGAGGCATTATTAAAAAATGCAGATGCTGTTTTGCGGCTGGAAGAATTAAAATTTGAATTGCAGAGTTTAAAAGAAGCAACTTTTACCAACCATTATGTTATTACCATATTAAATGAGAATGGTGAAGATTGGGCGCAGTTAACAGAATACTATGATAAACTGCGTAACGTTGAATCTGTTGAAGGCATATTATATGATGCTACCGGCAAACAATTAAAGAAAATGCGGAATAAAGATTTGCAGGATCTGAGTGGCGTTGATGATAACAGCCTGATGGACGATAATAGGCTGAAGAAACATAATTTCTATTACAAAGTTTTTCCATATACTATCGAATATGAAATAGTAATCCATTATAAAAGCACTTTATTTTTCCCGAGCTGGGTGCCGGCAGGAGCAGAAAAAATTTCAGTGGAGAAAAGCAGTATTACCTACATCCTTCCGCAGGATTATAACCTGCATTATAAAACATGGAATTATAAAAATGAACCCGTAGCATCAACGGATAAGAATAAAAAAATTCTTACATGGTCTGTTGAAGCAATGCCTGCCATTATAAAAGAACCTTATGCACCGGACTGGCACGAATTGACAACCTATGTGGCATTTGCCCCTTCCGATTTCCAGGTGGATGATTACAAAGGCAACATGAACAGCTGGCAGGATTTTGGAAAATTTGTTTATGCATTAAAAACAGGACGTGATCAGTTACCCGACGCGATGAAACAGAAAATTCACCAGGCGGCTGATGCCATTACAGATCCTAAAAAAAGAATTGAAGTATTGTATGCATTAATGCAAAGTCATACACGATATATCAGTATCCAGTTGGGTATCGGAGGATGGCAGCCTTTTAATGCATCCTTTGTCTCTAATAAAGGATATGGCGACTGCAAAGCATTGACGAATTATATGTATTCAATATTAAAAGAAAGCGGCATTAATTCATATTATACTTTAATAAGAGCCGGTGATGGCCAGGGAAGAATTAATGATGATTTTCCTTCACAGCAATTTAATCATGTTATTCTTTGTGTGCCTTTACAAAAAGATACTACCTGGCTTGAATGTACAAGCCAGACCCACCCGGCAGGATACCTGGGCAGTTTTACCTGCGATCGTTATGGATTGCTGGTGGATGAAACCGGTGGCAAGTTAGTCCGTACGCCAATCTATAAATTAAAAGAAAACCTGCAGGTGAGAAATGTAAAAGCAAAATTGGAAAATGATGGTACATTAAAAGTACTTTCGGCTTCCAGGTATTACGCTATTCAGCAGGATTACCTGCATGGAATGCTGAATGCACTTACAAAAGAAAAACAAAAGGAATACCTGCAGCGTCAGCTTGATTTTTCTACCTATGATATTAACAGCTTTGAGTATTTGGAAAATAAATCATCCATGCCTTCTATTAATGAAATACTGGATTTAACTGTTCGCAATTATGCCAGCATAACGGGCAAGCGGCTTTTTATTGTACCAAATATAATGTCGAAAACGGGACAGAAACTTAAAGCCGATGAAACAAGAAAATATGATATTGTTTTAAAAACAGAATACCAGGATATAGACTCGGCAGAAATTGAATTGCCAGCAGGTTTTGATGCAGAGTCTGTACCGCAGGATGTAGTTGTCGATTCAAAATTTGGCAAATACACGGAGTCGATAAAACTGAAAGGTAATATCATCTTTTATTACAGGAATATGCAACAATACAGCGGAAGATTTCCGGCTGCTTCATATAAAGACTGGGTAGCATTTACCGATGCAATTTATAAAGCCGATCGCAATAAAATTGTTTTAGTAAAGAAAGAAGGCGATCTAAAGCCATTTTAATTTTCTTATTCCTCCTGTAAATGCAGCATATGAAATATCCGGTGTATAGCCGGCGCCAGTATTAAACCAATATTTGTGATAAACACTACTCCGCTGAAGAGGGCATAAGCTGACGAAAACCATTTACCTGAAACAGATTGTATATTGATTACGGGCCCCATACCACTTAATATCATGGATGACTGATGCAGCGAATCGAGCCACGAACTACCTTCGGTATAATGATAACCCAGAATACCGATAAATAAACACACAAACATAACCAGCAGAGCAATTACAATATTCGTTAACACCCTGCGGTAAAAAATAGTTGGCTTGGCTAATGGCTGTTTACGATGTTCGTACATATATTTATAGATTAAAATGAAGCTTGATTCTGTAAATTAATAAAACCGCTGATAATATCAGCCACAAAAAATAAATTATGTTATTACTCGGAATAGATCTTGGCACATCCTCTGTTAAAGTTTCGGTGGTAGATGCAGAAACACAACAGCCCATTGCTTCGGCACAATATCCGGAAACAGAGTCTCCCATTATTGCAAAAGAACAGGGCTGGGCAGAGCAATCACCAAATACCTGGTGGAGCGATGTACAACATGCGATTAAAAAATTAAATGCGACAGGTACTTACAATCCAAAAGATATTGCAGCAATTGGAATTACCTATCAGATGCACGGGTTGGTTTGTATAGATAAAAATAAAAACGTACTACGCAACTCTATAATCTGGTGTGATAGCCGTGCGGTAAAAATTGGGGATAAAGCATTTAAAAAAATTGGTG
>JANLSA010000483.1:0-11436 GCA_031362085.1 Bacteroidota bacterium
CTGAAGGAATATTTTTCAGTATGTCGCTGGCAGAACCGCTTTGCGCCATAATATCCTGGGAAACATTATACACTTTTCTGTCAATGGATGTATTCAATAAAGATTTTCTTGCTGTTACTACTACCTCGCTCATATTATTTGCCGATTGACCAATTTCAACAATGCCAATATTTTCTTTTTGCTGATTAACGGTAATAGCCATCACTGTGTTTTCATACCCGATATAACTAAACCGGAGGATATAATTGCCATCGGCTATTTTATCTATAATAAATTTCCCTTTTCGATCTGTTATGGTTATGCTTATAACAGTACTGTCGTTGGTTTTTAAAAGCTGCACAGTGGTGAGCTCAACCGGTAGTTTCGACGATCTATCCTGAACTATTCCTGAAATATTCCGATTGTTACCCTGAGAAAAAAGATTGATAGAGATGATAAAAAAACTTATGATGAAAACAATTAGTTTTTTTATTTTATTGAATTGCTTAGACACGGGTAGAAATTGAAGCTATTATTTTACGAAACTACCGTCGGCATTTAGTTCTACTTCTTTTGTTTTGCCATTTAATTTAATAAAAACCTCATACAGGATTTTATCACCCGGCTTTTCAAGTTTTTCCGCTTTGTTTATTAAGGCGCTGGGGTATTTCGATTTGATGGCATTTGTTATAGTTGCAGGTAAATCAGCAATGGTAAGCACTGTTTCAGTTTCTACCCATTCACCGGTCACTAAAAAATTAGCTGAAACATCATTGTTGTTTAATTTAAATTCAGCTTCATATTCCTTCGCATTTTCTTTACCCCAGTTTATATTCGTAGCAGTTGGGTATTTAGTGCTGAAAGCAGTTTTTACTGCGACAGGAAGATTTTTTTCGCTTATTTTTTGACCGCAACTTATTGTTGCAAATAAAATAAGAGAGCTGGCTAACATTAAAAGTGATTTCATATAATTAATTTAAACAAACCTACAGAGTGATACTGAATAAAAACTGAATTTCCCCTTTCAAAAAATAATGGAAAAATGATGGGATCCTTTTTTGAATTCATATTGAAGTAAAAATCCATAATAATCGCAGATTTGTTTGGCAATGGCAAGACCGAGGCCTGTACCGTCAGAATATTCTGATTTCCAAAACCGGTCAAAAATCCGATCCCCATCTAATGCCTTTAAACCGGGGTTTATGATTGCAAATTTGTTTTTGTCAGACGAAAGCAAAATAGTTTCCGGCCGGCTGGAATGTTTAATTGCATTAATAACCAGGTTAGCGATTAAGGTATTTGCCAGTTGCGAATTCATGTTTATTTTCAACACACTAATTTCATTTTTTATTATTAACGATTTTTCGATTATCCATTCCTCAAGCTCCTGTATTATATTTTTTACAATAACAGGTATGTCTACTTCCTGTTTTTCAGAGTACTGGTTATTTTCAATCCTTGCCAGTAGTAAAAGTGACTGACTCAATTTTGACATTTTATCAACGGCATCATAAATGACCTGTAGATCCTGGAGATTTTTTTCACTTAAAGCTGGATCCTGAATCAGTATATCCAGTTTTGAGTTAACGACTGCAAGTGGTGTTTGCATTTCATGTGAAGCATGGTCTGTAAAATTCTTGAGAGAAATATAATCGTTAACCACTTTCTCCGTCATCATAGAAATATTTTCATTCAGTTCATTGAATTCATGAATGTCTGATTTTTCGGTTTTAATAGCAGAAGGTGCATTGAGATCAAAATTCTTAATTGAAGTGAGTGTTGCCTGGAATGACCCCCACATTCTTTTTACCAGAAACCGGTTAGCAACAAACAGTAGAATACTTAATAAAATAATTAACCCGAGTGTAAAGATCAGGATGGCACCGATTATTTCTTTAGTTTCTTCCTGCGATTTGGTTACGGATGCTGTGTAATACTGCCCGTTTACTTCAACATTAAAATTCAATTGACGACTAAGTTCATTATCTTTTTCATCAGCATTATATAAAGTCAATGTTCTGAAACTTTGTGGAAATATCCTGTCCGATTTTATAAATTCTATTCGTTGATCTTTATACGTAGTAGCCGGAGGCAATGCATGTTTTGTTTTGATAAAATCCTGTATTTCCACCTGCTCTACCCGTAGTGATTCATCTAATTGCTCTTTGAGTACATATTGAAGCAGGAAATAATACCCGGCACCTGCTATCAATAAAACGAGAATAGAAGATGCGATTGAAATTTTATTGTATTGAGCCTGCAGTTTCATTGGTCTGTTAATTTATAACCCATCCCATACAATGACCTGATATAATCACCGCATCCTTTTTCATTTAATTTTTTCCGCAGGTTTTTGATGTGAGTATAGATAATATCAGCACTCTCCCCGGTTCCCATTTCCTGACTCCAAAGATGAGAAATCAACGCATTTTTCGAAATTACCCGTCGTTGATTGGAAAGAAGATAAACTAATAATTCATATTCTTTACGAGTCAGCTCAATCCGATCTTCTTTCACCTTTACTTCTTTTGCAAGCGTATCAATAAATATTTCGTTGAAGCGGATAATATTATTTCCATTATACATTTTTCGACGGATTATGGCATTGATCCTTGCTGCCAGTTCTGATAAATGAAATGGCTTTACCAGGTAATCATCTGCACCGAGTCGCAAGCCATTGATTCGGTCATTAATTGAATCTTTTGCAGAAATAATAATGACACCATCTGCTTTTTTATTATTCTTTAATTCTTTTAAAAGCTGCATACCCGAACCACCCGGAAGTGTAATGTCTAAAGCGATGCATTCATAATCGGATGTTTCTATTTTATCAAGAGCTTGCTTAAAATTAAAAGCTACTTCGCATGTATAGTTTTCATTTTTTAAATAGGAAGCCATATTTTCCGCCAGTTCTTTTTCATCTTCAACAATAAGTAGTTTCATAAACTGAAAACTACAGAATTTTTACAAAACGAATGATAATGTTCATCTTCAGAATTCCTTTAGAATTCACTTTAAACTTGTGGATGCAAATCTTTTTTTAAAACCTAAACAAAAGAAATGAAAGCCCGTAAGTACTCAATTTTCATCGCTCTTTTTTTTATATTACTGGTAAGAGCTGAATCTCTCCACGCCCAAAAACATGCAAACAATGATACCAGTTATTATGAAACCTATTGGAATCATATAACTGCAAGAGTTTATATGGCGCAGAAATACACTCACTTTACCATGCCATCAGCTGCCAGTGCGAATGATCTTCAATATGTAGCAAACCCAAAATTAAACCTGGGTATTGGAGTTACCTGGCATAATCTTTCCCTTAATGTATTCAATGGATTCGCTTATCTTAATAATAAGGATACAGCAAAAGGAAAAACAAAAGGCCTTGATCTGCAGCTTCATTTATTTCCCCGCAAATGGGTAATTGACCTTTTTGTGGTCATGCCAAAAGGGTTTCATTTAAATCCTAAAGGGTTCGCTTCAAACGATCCCAATAAATATTATTATCGCCTTGATGTGAAAGAAAGAATATTTGGTTTAGCAGCATACCGGCTTCCGAATAAAGCGAAGTTCTCTTATCGGGCAGCATTGGTAAATAATGAGTGGCAAAAAAAATCGGCGGGTTCGCCACTTTATGGGTTACATGCATACTATCTTATTATGGAAGCAAATGCAACAGACAGTTTACTCGTTCCAAAAAAAGTACAAAGTTCATTTCCATTGTTAGCGGGTATAACTGAGTCAAGGTTTATTACGGTTGGCCCGGGCATTGGGTATGCTTATACTTTGGTAATTAAAAAACATCTTTATATTATGGCTTCTGCTGTTGCCCATCTTGATGTCAATATTATGACGGAAGAACATGGTACTGCATCAATGGACAGAAATACAAATGTAGCCGGTGCATTAGTTTATAAAACGGCTGTTGGATATAACAGCCCCAACTGGGCTTTCAGTGCATCAGCTTCGGGCAACGAATTCTGGGCCAAAGGAACTTCGGGTCAGAAATATAATGTTATGGGAGGCGGATTACGGTTCAGCCTTACCAAAAAAATTGAAACTAAAAAACATGCTAAGAAATAAAAATTAATTTCTCCTATTATTGAAATAATTTTTTAATATTTTCATTCAAAAGCATTTTTTTACATAATTCCTTTCGTTGTTAATTTGCAAAATCAAAAACTGCTTACTATTCCCGTACTTATAACTTTATTGACTGAAATAGATACTCATTGTTTTCGTGTAAGTTTGCTACCAAATTCAAAGTATGTCAGACCACCGAAACCTTTCCGAATTTTTAGACCCGGTAAACCTTCATGAAATTTCTTTTGATGAAGCATATAAAGAAGGGCAGTTAGGAAATGCAATTGATTTATACAACGAAACATTTCCGGATATTGATGAAGCCGATATGGTGATTGTAGGTTGTGGTGAACAACGCGGCAGCGGATTAATTCATGGTCAAAGCAAAGCACCGGACATTATACGCCGCAATTTTTACCAACTCTATTACTGGCATAAAGATGTACGCATTGCTGATATTGGAAATATCAAAACCGGATCGTTATACACCGATTCGTATGCCGCATTGCGAACAGTGGTAAAAGAAGTTTTAGATGCTGGAAAAACAGTAATCATTCTTGGAGGCTCGCATGATCTTACTTTATCGCAATACAATGCCTATGCCGAAAATAAAAAAGCAATTGAAGCTGTTTGTGTGGATGCGTTAATTGATTTAAATCTTGATTCGCCATTTAAGCATGAAAATTTTTTAATGGAAATGCTTACCGGTGAACCGAATTTTATCCGTCACTACAATCATATTGCTTTCCAGAGTTTTTATGTGCACCCCCGTATGCTGGAAACTATGGATAAACTACGGTTTGATTGTTACCGGGTGGGCAGTGTAAAAGAAAATATTGATGAAATGGAACCGGTGATACGCAACAGTAATCTATTCAGCTTCGATATATCTGCTATTGCAAACACGTATGCGCCGTCAAATAAAATTTCACCCAATGGACTAAGCGGTGAAGAATCTTGTTTGCTGATGCGCTATGCAGGGATGAGTCCGAATGTGGACAGCATTGGTATTTATGGTTATAATACAGAACAGGATAAAGATGAACTGACTGCCAAACAAATTGCTCATATGCTTTGGTATGTATTGGATGGTCGTAGCCGCGGAAGACGTGAAGCAGAATTGAATGAATCAGATTCCTTTTCCGAATATCATACAGCCTTTGCCGAAGTGGCAACTACTTTTTTGCATAGCAAAAAAACAGGAAGGTGGTGGATGCAGTTGCCCGATAAACGGTTTATTGCCTGCAGTTATAAAGATTACTTACTGGCCAGCAGTAATGAAATACCGGAGCGGTGGCTGAGGGCACAGGAAAGAAGCTAAAGCCCCCTGTCCCCCAAAGGGGGGACTTAGGTCAATGATGCTGATATAAATTAAAAATTTTCAATGCTCAACTTTCAATTTAAAAGAAGCTTCATCATCTCACTCGCCAATTGCTTCTTGTTACTGGCTTCCTGCAGTATAAGCAAGCAACTTTCCCATTCTGCAAAAGAAATTGTTTTAAAAGATTCTTCATTGCTTACAGCGCATGTAGGCATCAGCATTTATGAACCGGCAAGCGGCAAGTACTGGTATAATTATAATGGAGAAAAATATTTTGTACCGGCGAGTAATACAAAAATTCCTACCTGCTATGCAGCGATGAAATATTTGGGAGATAGTTTGGTGGGGTTGAGGTTCGGTGTACCTCAGGAAAAAATGTATGATGATTTAATTGTTTTTCAACCTACCGGTGACCCAACTTTGCTTCATAGGGGTTTTAAAAAACAACCGGTTTTTGATTTTTTTAAAAAGGAACTAATTGATGGAAAGAAATATACTGCATTCATGGATACTTTGTGGAAAGACGAACGTTGGGGTAGTGGATGGACTTGGAATGATTATGATGCTTCATATATGGCAGAGAGAAGTTCATTCCCCATTTTTGGAAATGTAATTGAAATTTCAAAAAAGAGTAAAGGTGATCAAAGAGAGACATCAATGTATAGTGACAGGATATTTAAAACATATCCTAATTATTTTGACTCAGTTGTAAATAGTGCATGGGAAGGCCAGTTTCCTCCAGGGCAACATTATTCAATGAAGAGACAGATTTCAACTAATGAATTTGAGCTAATTCCGTCATCGGCTGCGTTTAATAATACAATTATACCTTTCGTTACTAATAACTACTTGACTTCCTTTGGAATTTTGAATAACGTCTTAGAGAAGGATGTTTTTAGATTTAGAGATGTATGGCCTCAAAAAGAAAAAAACGAATTTGGATACGATTGCCCTGACTGTGATTTTAGTATTTTTCATATAAATAAATGGAATGTAATTCACTCCCAACCCACCGATTCCCTCCTCAAGCCCATGATGCACAGCAGTGATAATTTTTTTGCAGAACAAACACTATTAATGGTGAGTAATGAAACACTCGGTTATATGAATGATGCAAAAATTATTGATTCGTTATTGAAAACAGATTTTAAAGATCTGCCACAAAAACCAAGATGGGTGGATGGTTCCGGTCTGAGCCGTTATAATTTATTTACTCCACAGGATTTTGTTGCCATATTGAATAAAATGAAAAATGAATTTGGTATGAACCGCATCAAAGAAATTTTTCCAACAGGTGGCGAAGGCACGATCAGCAGTTATTATAAAACAGACAGCGGATTTATTTATGCTAAAACCGGAACGCTTAGCGGCGTGGTTGCATTCAGCGGTTTTCTTACTACCAAAAAAAATAAGCAATTGCTTTTTTCTGTTTTGATAAATAATCATCAAGCTTCTGCTACCGCAGTGCGGCGTGCTGTCGAAAAATTTATTCAGTCAATCCGCAATAAGTATTAAAATATTTCACGCAAAGACGCAAAGAATAACGCAAAGTAAAAAACTCTTTTTGCTTCTTTTGTTTTAATCTTAGCGTCTTTGCGTGAAGTCTTACTTGCCAAACATTTTATCCAACTGATCTTTCTTAAATTCTAAATAAGTAGGATTGCCACCGGGAGTTGCATTCGGAGTTGCACATTGAAACAAATCATCCACCAAACCTTTCATTTCTTTTTCTGTTAATGAGGTACCGGCTTTAATAGATTGCTGCCATGCAAGTGAACGAATCAGTTTTTCCCGTTTTGAAAATTTTATATCGCTGCTGAAATGTTTGAACTGTTCCAGCAAAGAATCGATTGCCTGTTTTTCATTTCCCTGCGGTACATCAGCCGGTGTACCCTGTACTACAAAAGTATTTTTCCCAAAAGGTTCAATCAAAAATCCAAGTAATTGCAATTCGGTTTTCAACTCATCAATAAGAACGGCATCAACAGGAGTTAATTCAATGGTTACAGGAAAAATGCTTCGCTGTGTTGTTACGGGTTTATCTTTTGAGGCATTCAGCAATCGTTCATAAATAATTCTTTCATGTGCCGCCTGCTGATCAATGAGAATAAAACCTGAAGGTGTTGAAGCAATAATGAATTGATTATGCAGTTGAGAAAGAGATGAGTGGTCAGTAGTGTTTGACGAGTAAGTCTTGAGCAGACTTTTAAATCCATCAGAGTCTTTATCAATCGATGGTTGATCATTTCCTTGAATATTAGTCGTTGACTGCTGACCGCTGACTGCTGATTGCTGATTGCTTTCATACAAATCTTTCCAGTGTTTCAATTCATTTTTCTCAATAAAATGTGCCTGGTGTTTTTGAGTAAATCCTTTAAACAATGATGTGGATGCAGCAACTGATTCTTTTTCTTTTGTAAATGGTTGCTGTACGGATGGCAACTGCTGAATATCCGCATTCAAAGAAAAATCTAATGTGGGTGAAATGCTGAACTGCGCCAGGGCATGTTTTACTGCTGCCTGTACAAAGGCATAAATAATTTTTTCATCTTCAAATTTTATTTCCTGTTTTGTCGGATGCACATTTACATCCACAACGGCCGGGTCAAGATCAATAAACAAACAATACATCGGAAAACTATCTTTTACAATCATTTCCTGGTATGCACTCATTACGGCATGATTGAGATAAGCACTTTTAATAAAACGGTTGTTTACAAAAAAATACTGATCACCTCTTGTCTTCTTTGCTGTTTCAGGTTTACCAACGAAGCCTGAAATATTCATATAGTCTGTCTCTTCTTTTACAGCTACCAGTTTTGCATTGTAATTATTTCCCAGCACTTGCAGTATGCGTTGCTTCATACTACCGGCATCCAGATGCATCAGTTGCTGATTGTTTGCCGTAAGCGAAAAAAAAAGTTCTGGAAATGCAAGTGCCACCCGAACAAATTCATCCACGATATGCCGCATCTCGGCAGCATTACTTTTTAAAAAATTTCGACGGGCAGGAACATTGAAAAATAAATTCTTCATAGCAATGCTGGTGCCGGTAGGTGCTGCAATGGGTTCTTGTTTTTTTACAAAACTGTTTTCAATTTCAATATAAGTTCCGGTTTCATCATCTGCTCTTTTTGTTTTCAATTCTACCTGCGCTACGGCTGCTATAGAAGCCAATGCTTCTCCCCGAAAGCCCATTGTTTTAATATGAAATAAATCTTCAATGGTTTCAATCTTCGATGTGGCGTGACGTTCAAAACACATTCTTGCATCTGTTTCACTCATGCCGCCGCCATTATCTATCACCTGAATCAACGCTTTTCCTGCATCAGCAACAATCAATTTTATTTCAGTAGCACCCGCATCTACCGCATTTTCCAATAATTCTTTTACAGCACTTGCAGGTCGTTGAATTACTTCACCGGCAGCTATCTGGTTGGCTATATTATCGGGCAATAAAAGAATTTTATCCTGCACTATCATTTTTTTTCAAAGTTAATCAATCGTCAAATGCTTTATAAAAACAGTGGCGCAAGGTAACAGAAATGAATTTGTTAAAAAATTTTTGTCAACACAACCTTCAGTGGTTTATGCCATCTATAATTGTATTGAAAGGTCCCGTTTTTATGTCCGGAATTATTTTTGAATTACCCTTGAAAGAATCCAAACCTGTGCAATGCTCCCTTTTCAGGTCCACAATAATTAAAAATCACCAGCCGGTAAGTTGTTTGCCGGTTTTTTTTATGTGCCCGGCTGAATTGCTACTATTGGGCTTTCGTTCCCGTACATACGGGACTCTTCAGGGTTCCGTAATTATATTCAGCATGTTTCCCGCGGCGTTCGCTATGGTGCAGCGAACGCAACGAAAGTACATCGCTGCGCCACTGTCTCTTTGCGATCGCTGCGGGAAATCCTACGGTTTACAATTCAGAATAAACTTTTCATAAGCATCCCGCCAACCTTTATAAAATTTATCTGTACCCAAAAAAGTATTATGCCAAAGCGTAATCAAAGTTCCGTTTACTGATTTTACAATATTGTAATAATGCATCATTTCATCAAAAGCCTGTTCAGGTGTAAATTTTTGTTCAAAAAATGAATTGGCTTCCATATAGCAGAAAGGATGGAGCATCAGATTTGTTGTTTCTTCTTTTTCCAAATCATACCAGTAAAACGAAGAAGCAACCGAAGCACGGAAACCATTAATACTTCCGTAGCCCATGGAATAATCATCGGTGATGCCCGCATCAATCAATCTGCGGTAGCCAAGTGGTAAATTATGACGGATATAATGCTGACGGGAAGATGTAATTTTTTTGCCCGAAATATTCTCTAACAATTTTTTTTCTTTTTTCAGGATTGTATCATCATCGCCGCTCTGCCAGGATGGGTGAATACCGATCGGATATTTTTCCGCATGTTGCTTTATCAATTGTTGCATAACCGGACTAGAAGGAAGAATATTTTTATCGTATTTCCCGTTTTTCTCAGAAACAAGAAAAAAATATTTCGGCTCAAGGTTATGTTTTGAATGCAACTCATTCATCCAGTCAAAAGAATCAAATGGATCTTTTGATTTTTTCTTCAACACATTCATTCTTTCTTTTAGCAATGACCATTTACCAGTCAGCAAAGATTTTACAAAACCTCCTGCGGTTCTTAAAAATCCTTTATGCTGATATGAGAAAGCTTCATCAATATCATAGGTCGGTTCAAACTTGAATATGGGTTGTTGAATATTGACTGTTGAATATTTTTCCTTCAATACTTTTTTAAAATCATCAATCCAGACATTAACAAGCGGAAGATTCAAAAATCCTTCTTTAAATGCAATTGAGTTTTCATGAGCATATCTACCATACATATCTTTTTTATGTGGTAGGTATTCTTCATACCGGCTTAGTAAATAAAAAGAGGCGGCAAAAATATCGAAGGGATAATCACCTTCTGTTTTAAAGAATGCTTTAAAGTCTTTTACATTAAAACACGATATTGTTTGACTTGTAATTTCAGTTTCGGACAGTAATCCACAATTTGAAATTTGAAATTCACAATTTGAAATTACTTCCCGGCTATAATTAATTTTTGGGTCAGTATGATTTTCAAAATAAGATTTGTCATCCGTCAGCTCAAAAGCTTTTCCGCAGATTTCCTTACCAAGAAAATCAGCAATGTATTGAAGCCGTGGGGTAATTTTTTTTGTGTAAATAATCACGAAGTGAAGATAATTATCTGTCTCCGTATTTCTCTTTCCACTGCTCATTGAAAGATTTTTTAGGAAACTCCAGCTTACCTCGGTGCTGAGTCCATGCTTTTCCAATTTTATTGAGTACCCAGCTTTTTATATTTCCGTTTGCTACATTCATCAAACTCCTCTTCAACATTGCCTGCTTCCACATTTTCCATGCTACTCTTTCTGCAAATACACTATGACCTTCTTCCACTGCTTCGTGCCTGTTTTCTAAAAGTAGTTCATGCAAATTTATTTTTACTGCACATACTTCTGTGCAGTTACCACAAAGCGATGAAGCATAACTCAGGTGCTTCCATTCGCCCAATGGTTTTAAATGCGGAGTAATGACAGAGCCTATAGGTCCACTATATGCTGTTTCGTAAGCATGGCCGCCAATATTTTTATAAACTGGGCATGCATTTAAGCAAGCACCGCAACGGATGCAATACAAACTTTCCCGTTGTTTTGCATCTGCCAGAATATTTGTTCTGCCATTATCAAGCAGTATCACATACATTTCCTCAGGACCGTCTGTTTCATTAGGTTGCCTTGGCCCGGTTACGATAGTGTTATATACGGTAATCCGTTGTCCCGTTCCAAACGTAGAGAGCAGTGGCCAGAACAAAGCCAAATCCGTCATAGAAGGAATTACTTTTTCAATCCCGACAATAACAATATGTGTTTTTGGAAAAGAGCAGCTCAATCTTGCGTTACCTTCATTTTCTGTTACGGCAATGCCACCAATATCGGAGATAATAAAATTAGCACCTGTAACCCCTACTTCGGCCTGCACATATTTTTCTCTTAGTATTTCTCT
>JANLSA010000544.1:0-7701 GCA_031362085.1 Bacteroidota bacterium
GCTTTACCGATTATTACTTTTTTTACACCGCTATTCAATGCTTGAAAGGCATTATCCAGTTTTGGTATCATGCCAGCAAATATTTTGCCCCCATCCCCTGAAGGGGTGATAACAGGGGCTTTTAATTTTTGGTATTCTTCCCAATTCAGTTTTTTGATAACAGACGATTCATCATTCACATCGAGCAGCACCCCGGCTTTTTCAAAAGAATAAATCAAAATCACATCATAAATACTGCTTAATGCTTTGGCAATTTCCTGTGCCATCGTATCAGCATTTGTATTTAATATTTGTCCTTTGCCATCATGTGTCAGTGGAGCTACAACCGGGGTTAAACGATTATTTAAAAATAACTGCCACCCACCTGTTGCTAAATTTGAACTGGTTATATCACCCACAAAGCCATAATCAATCTCTATTACTTGTCTTTTAGTCGATGGGATTAAATTTCCATCAGCACCGGTTACACCAATCGCATTACATTTAAATGCTTGTAACTGAGCAACTATTTTTTTATTAATCAATCCACCATATACCATGGTTACCAAATCAATTGTTGCGGCATCGGTAATCCTTCTACCATCCACATATTTTGATTCTATACCCAACTGTCCGCCAATTTTTGTTGCTACTTTTCCACCTCCATGAATCAAAATTTTTTTTCCTTCAACAGCAGCAAATAGTTTCAGGAACGAAAAAAGTTTTGCTTCATCATCAATAATATTTCCACCAATCTTTGTAACAATTAACTTATCCATTCTCTCTAAGTATTTCGGATAGTACAGCTTGTGCTGCCCATACCCTGTTTGAAGCCTGTTGTGTTACAATACTCATTGGCCCGTCCAGTATTTCATCGCTCAACTCTACATTTCTTCTCACCGGTAAACAATGCATCACTTTGGCATTATTTGTAACGGCCCATCTTTTTTTCTTTAGTTGCCATTTCGGATCATTGGTATAAATTTTACCATAATCAGTATAGGTGCTCCAGTTTTTCACATATACAAAGTCTGCATCCTTCAATGCTTCTTCCTGATTAAGTGAAATGACTGCACCTTTCGTAAATTCTTCACTCAACTCATAATCTTCCGGGTGAGTGATTACAAAATCAGCTTTACCCCATGCATTTATCCATTGAGCAAAACTATTAGCCACACATTGTGGTAACGGTTTTACATGTGGCGCCCAGGTCAATACTATTTTAGATTTTCGATTTAAGATTTTCGATTTTTCTATTTCTTCAGTGATAGTGATTATGTCTGTTAAAGATTGAAGCGGGTGCAGTGTTGAACTTTCCAAACTCACTACCGGGATACCTGCGTATTTAATAATTTGTTTTATATACAACTCACTATAATCATCTTCACGATTTTTTAATGAAGGGAAAGTACGGATAGCTAATATGTCAAAATATTTTCCAAAAATAGGTGCAGCATCTTTCACATGTTCTACCGTTGTACCACTCATGATAGCTTCTTCTTCAAACTCAAGTGCCCAGCCTTCACTACCCACATTAAAAACAATACAATCCATTCCAAGATTTTGTGCAGCTATCTGTGTACTCAATCTTGTACGCATACTCGGATTTAAAAACAAACAACCAATCCGTTTGTTTACACCCAAAGCTTTATCTGCAAACGGGTTGGCTTTATACGCCAACGCTTTTGCAACTAATGCATCGATGGCCCCACCTAAATCCTCCCCGAAGGGGAGGACTTTGAGGTCGTTTACAGAAGTAAAATTTTTCAATTTTCGATAGTTTTATTTTGAACTAAGCTTTTGTACTACTATTTAACTTCCGTTGCGTCGCACATGTCAACGTTCTATTCTCTCATCATCAATATTGAACCCCTTCGGGGTTCTCAAAATTCCATTACTTCAATATCCGGATTTTATCCGGGGCTATTAAAATTAAATCCCTTCGGGATTAACAGTTCATTTCAAATAAGTTGGCTCTGTGCCTTGTTAAGCCCCTCCTTCGGAGGCGTTGGGGGAGGCCTCTTCTTTTATAGAATCAATAAACTGTTCTGCATCTCTTTTCTTTAATGCCAATGAAGGAAGCAAACGAATCACATTGGGTTTTGCTTCCCCGGTAAATATTTTTTGCTTCCAAAGTAAATTCTTTTTCAATTCTTTTAATTCTTCGGGTACATCAAAGCCAATCATCAATCCTCTGCCTCTTACATTTTTTAATTGCGGCATTTTTTCCAGCTCATCTCTCAAATATTTTCCAACCATCGTTGCATTACCCATTAGTTTTTCTTCCTCTATTATTTCCAATACTGCTAACGCAGCTGCACAGGCAAGGTGATTGCCACCAAATGTTGTTCCTAACTGATAATGTTTGGGCTTAATGTGTGGCGCAATAATAATTCCAGCAACCGGAAAACCATTACCCATTCCTTTTGCCATAGTATAAATATCTGCATTCACTCCTGCGTAATCATGACTGAAAAATTTTCCACTTCTTCCGTATCCACACTGCACACTGTCGGCAATATAAACCGTACCATGTTCATCGCATAGACTGCGAATTTTTTTCAAGAAAGAATTTTCTGCAATATTAATTCCACCAACCCCTTGTATGCCTTCAATAATAACAGAAGAAATTAGTTTACCATTTTCTTTAAAACAGGCATCCAGTGCATCTTCATCATTGAAAGGAAGGAAGATGATATTATCTGTTTCATTTACCGGTGCGATATAACTTTTATTGTCCGTTGCAGAAACCGCCAGTGATGTTCTTCCATGAAAAGATTTGCTGAAGGCAATTACTTTTTTTCTTCCATTATAAAAGGAAGCCATCTTCAATGCATTTTCGTTTGCTTCGGCTCCGCTGTTGCATAGGAATAACTGGTAGTCTTCTTTTCCGGAAACTTTACCAAGTTTATTTGCAAGTTCCAGTTGCAAAGGGATTTTTACCGAATTGGAATAGAATGCAATTTTTTCAAGTTGATCTTCTATTCTTTTTACCCAATGTGGATGTGTATGCCCGATACTGATTACAGCATGACCACCATAAAGATCAAGATACTGCTCGCCTTTATCATCCCAAACATAAGAGCCTTTTGCTTTAGTTATTACAATATCATTTAACGGATATACATCAAAAAGATTCATAAAGTCCCCTCCAATCCTCCCCGAAGGGGAGGCTTTAGTGTTTTATTGTTTAAAAATTTTTTACATTATCGGAACGCCTCCGGGTTCTCCTCCGCCAGTTGGCGGAGAGTTAGAGGGGGCTAAAAATAATTTGCTTTTAAATTCAGCCCTGCTGTTTCATCTAATCCAAACATTAAATTCATATTTTGAACGGCTTGACCACTTGCACCTTTCAATAAATTATCTGCAACTGAATGTACCACCAACTGTTTACCTACTTTTTCTATTTGGATGATACATTTATTCGTATTAATAACTTGTTTTAAAAAAACGGGTTCTTTAGTTATATGTGTAAAAGGGTGATCTGCATAAAAATCTTCATATAGTTTATTCAGTTCATTCAAACTTAAATCGCATTGTAATTGTGAACTGATAAAAATACCTCTTGTGAAATCTCCCCGCCAGGGTACAAACCTCACCCCCTGCCCCTCTCCTTCAGGTGAGGGGAGAAACGACTCCTGCAATTGATGAAGGCTTTCATGAATTTCTCCCAGGTGCTGATGTGTTAATGTTTTATAAGCTTGTATATTATTTTCACGCCAACTGAAATGCGATGTGGCAGATAAACTTTGCCCGGCACCTGTACTGCCGGTAATTCCAGTAGTATAAACATCATTTAGTAATCCCGCTTTTGCCAGTGGTAATAAACCTAATTGTATGGTTGTAGCAAAACAACCGGGGTTGGCTATGTTATTTGCCGATTTTATTTTCTCCTTGTTCAATTCAGGTAAACCGTAAACGAATTTTCTATTTAAGATTTCAGATTGCAGATTTAATCTGAAATCATTTGCCAGGTCTATTATCTTAACGGACTCTGCAATTTTATTTTCTTCAAGAAATTTTTTTGATTCGCCGTGACCAAGACATAAAAATAAAACATCGATGCTGTCATTCAATTCACCGGAAAATTTTAAATCTGTATTTCCAATCAAATCCTGGTGAACAGTATGAACAGGCTTACCGGCATTGCTGCGGCTATGAATAAATTCAATCTCAACATCCGGATGATTAATCAGCAAACGAATCAGTTCGCCACCCGTATAACCTGCGCCTCCTATTATGCCAACCTTTACTTTCATAAATGACTTTTTAAGTAATCAATAATTATTAATTAATAATTATTGATTATTATCTCGATTGACCGAAGTCCAAATCGAAGTTTGATTACCAAAAATTTTACTGAATCCTCTTACATCATCTCCGGTAAACCCCGTATTCATTTCACCATATTTACCAAACTTACTACTCATCAAATCATATTTACTTTCAATACCGATAACCTGGAAACGATAAGGCATCAATTGAATAAATACATCACCTGTTACATTCTGCTGGCTGTTTTCCAGAAATGCTTCAATATCTCTCATCACCGGATCGAGTATCTGTCCTTCATGCATCCAGTTGCCATAGAATTGAGCAAGGGTATCTTTCCATTGCAATTGCCATTTGGTTAGCACATGTTTTTCCAATGCATGGTGTGCTTTTAATATTACCATGGGTGCAGCGGCTTCAAAACCCACTCTTCCTTTTATTCCTATAATTGTATCACCAACATGTATATCTCTGCCAATGCCATAAGGACCTGCAATTTTTTGTACTTCTTGTATTGCTTCAGATGGATGTTTGAATTCTATGCTATTAACTTTTATTAGCTCGCCCTTTCTGAATCCTAATTCCAAATTCCTAATTCCTGTCTCTGTTACCTGCGTAGGCCATGCTTCCTCGGGCAACATACCTTTGCTATTCAATGTTTCTTTTCCGCCAACACTTGTTCCCCACAATCCTTTATTAATAGAGTACATCGCTTTTTCAAAGTTAATTTCTACTCCCTTACTTTTTAAATATTCAATTTCCTGTTCCCGGCTTAATTTTAAATCACGGATAGGAGTAATGATTTCCACGCCGGGTATCATAATATGAAATATCATATCAAAACGTACCTGGTCATTACCTGCTCCGGTACTTCCATGTGCCACGGCTTTTGCATCTAACTTTTTTACATGCTCAGCAATATGTAATGCCTGGCTTAATCTTTCTGCAGAAACTGAAAGAGGGTATGTATTATTTTTTAAACAATTGCCGTAAATAAGATATTTTATTATGCGGTCATAGTAACCTTTTACTGCGTCAACTGAAGTATGTGTTTTTACGCCCAGTTGGTAAGCATGTGCTTCTATTTTTTTTAATTCATCATTGCTGAAACCGCCTGTATTTACAATAATGCTGTGTACTTCATATCCTTTTTCGGCTGTAAGATATTTTACACAGTATGTGGTATCGAGTCCTCCACTAAAACCAAGAACAATCCGGCCTCCCCAAACCCCTCCGGAGGAGGGGCTTTCAGAAGCAGCTTGATTGTTCGATAATGACTCTTTATTTTTTTGCGGAGTGTTCATTTTATTGCTGACTAAAATTGTTAAAGTACAAGTGAGTGACACAACGGAAGCTGATTGTAGCAACCCCGCCGGCTACATAGATATTATATATTAAAAAACATTTGTATAAAAGATTTTGGTTTTGCACCGTCACCATTTGCTTCCTTATCTTTTTTCATAAAGGGTTTAAGAAATTTCCATTCCTTAAAACGGAGTAATCTTTCAAGCCCGGATTTATTTTCTTCAAAAAATTCTTTCGTCTCTTCTGGTTTGTAATGATCTTTTGGATCGTAAAGCATAGCTGTGCACATACAGTTTTTCCGTTCCTTACTCATGAGTATTTCATAGTTCACACAACTTTTACAACCCGCCCAGAATGCTTCATCCTGTGTAAGCTCTGAGTAAGTTACGGGTTCGTAACCGAGTTCGCTGTTAATTTTCATTACTGCCAACCCGGTTGTTAGTCCAAATAATTTTGCGTCGGGATATTTTTCTCTTGAGAGGTTGAAGATTTTTTTCTTAATGGCTTTTGCAACACCGCTTTTGCGAAATGCAGGTGCTACAATTAATCCGCTGTTGGCAACATACTCACCATGCCCCCATGTTTCAATATAACAGAATCCAACCCATGAGCCATTTTCGGTTACAGCAATTACAGCTTTGCCTTCATTTATTTTTTCCGCAACATATTCAGGACTTCGCTTTGCAATACCGGTGCCACGGGCTTTTGCACTTTCTTCCATTTCAT
Source organism: Bacteroidota bacterium (assembly GCA_031362085.1). Taxonomy (GTDB): domain Bacteria; phylum Bacteroidota; class Bacteroidia; order Chitinophagales; family Chitinophagaceae; genus VBAR01. The sequence continues at coordinate 6,283 of JANLSA010000544.1, forward strand.
CTGTAATCGCAATGGCATAATGAGCATCCTCTGGTGTGGCTACACGTATGATTATATTATTTTGATTTTCCATTCTGACAAAAAAATTATTTTGAAAATCGGATGACCAATCCGGGATAAAGTTGGTGGTTGATTTTTATCCACTGACAGGGGCCATGGTTAGGGCTCGTCCTGTCAGATAACAGGTCGGCGGCGTGGGGGAGCAGCACACAAAAAAGCACCACCGGCTGAGGCAGTATCTTGAAAATTGTATGTTGTGTTTGTTTTCAACTTTCTTAGTTGTTTTAATTAAGCATCAAAAGTATAAGAATATATTAATAACAGACGTTTTTTTTTCATAAAATTTTGTAATAAGAATAAGGGAATCCGGTGATAGGCGATACTGTAAATCAGATTGTCTTTGAAGAACGTCTTATCTTTAACCTGCTTTGCTGAGGTAAAGTTTAATAATTTTTATTATGGAAGAATTGGAAGTTAAAAAAAGCTGGAAAGATAAGCTGAGAAAAAATTTCAGAATTTTTATGCTTTGTCTTGTCGCAATTGCCGCGTTTACTATTTACTGGTTTTATTTTAATGTAAAAAGTAATGGTGACCGGAAAGGAGTGTTGGTAAAATTCAGCCATAAAGGAAACCTGTTTAAAACCGACGAAGGTGAAATGTGGCTGGGTTGCCGGCAAACAGTTAATGCTGAAAAATATTTTTTCTCAGTAACTAATGACAGCATCGCAACGATATTAAAAAATTTGCAGGATGAATGTATGCAGTTAGAATACCGGGAATACAGGGCTACATTACCCTGGCGTGGCGATAGCAAGTATATTGTATATGGTGTAAAAAAGATAGAGCCTCATTTTTCACAATAAAGCAAAAAGATTGCCGGGTGTTTGTGAATATCCGGTTTTTGATTTTGCCATTCGGCAATTGTTTTTGTGGTAATCCATTCATGCGGTGATGTAAGATCGGCAGCAATGCAAAGTTTAGTTGTTGCTTTACAATTTTTAAGCAGCACTTCAATCAACTGATTATTTCTGTACGGGGTTTCTATAAAAATTTGTGTACAGTCTTTTTTGACTGATTCTGATTCTAACTCTTTTATTGCTTTTGCTTTTTCAAAATCTTTAATAGGCAAATAACCAACAAACTGAAACTGTTGCCCATTCATTCCACTCGCCATGAGTGCTAATAAAATTGAATTGGGCCCAATCAATGGATTAATTTTAATATTCAGGGATTGCGCAATGGCAATTAATTCCTGTCCGGGGTCGGCAACACCCGGGCAACCGGCTTCGCTGATGATTCCGATAATTTTACCTTCTTTTATTTTTTGTTTAAAAGAAAGTTCTGTTGCAGCGGTTCCATCGGTTACAAACCATTCATAGTTATCAATCACGATTTCCTCCTCCGGCAGGTAAGTCTTCC
>JANLSA010000006.1:0-1805 GCA_031362085.1 Bacteroidota bacterium
AACCCATTTTACAATATAAAAACCTGCGGTGCTTACAAGACCCGTGAGCACTGAGCCCCAAATGATATCGATAAAAACAATTTGCAACGGCCAGTTTTTAAGTGTAGCCAAATTAGTAAGATCATAAGTTGCATATGTAAAAAACCCGAACAAGGCACCACTAAGGATTGCTTTTAAAACAGAATTCTTTTCAATTGCCGGTAGGATAGAGAAATAAAAGATGCCTACAATAAAAAGCAGATAAAATAGAATTGCTGCCGTCCAATTAACTTTATCACTTAAAAACCCGCCGAGGTATTTTTTATAAAGATCTTTAGCAATAAAACCTAACCATGTCATATCGATAGCAAAAAAAACGACAGCGGTTAGCAGGTAACTGAGTATAAGTTTTGGGAAAGGCATTTGTAGTAAAGTTATAAAACAATTCGTTTAAAACAATTCATTACAGCTTCAAACTGATTTTTTATTGATAGCAATTATTGTAAAAAAAGTATTACAAAACTGATGAAATTCTTTTCTTACTCTTTTATGTGTTTAATGGCATCAATAAAATCCCACAACGCATCAGTTACCTGATCTATTAACAAGGGTGGTAAGTGTTCATAAATATCAACAGGTTTTCCAGCATTTGCTTCTGCCAATGCATCTAATAATTCCGGAATTGTAATTTCTTTCAATCGGGCTATTATATAGGCTTGTTCCATTTTTAAATGTAAAGCTTTATTTGTTTTAGTAATTATTTTTATAAAAAAATGGGAGCAGCATTTGCTACTCCCACTATCGAATTTTAAAAACAAAAAATCAAACTTATTTTTTTGGCATTAATACCGCATCAATAACATGAATCACGCCATTTGTTCCGGTAAGATCTGCTGCTGTTACATTAGCACCATTGATCATTACTTTACCTTCTTTAATAGAAACGGTAAGTTCTTCACCTTGTAAAGTTTTTACTTTTTGGCCATCTTTTAAATCAGCCGCTTTTACAGCACCAGCTACTACGTGGTACGTTAATATGTTTGTCAATGAAGCTTTGCTTTCGGGCTTTAGTAAACCATCAACTGTTCCTGCAGGTAACGCTGTAAAGGCAGCATTAGTCGGAGCGAAAATTGTAAACGGACCGGCACCTTTCAATGTTTCAACCAAACCGGCTGCTGTTACTGCAGCTACTAATGTTGTGTGATCGGCAGATCCAATAGCAATATCAACTACATCTTTTGCAGCTGGCGCAACTGTTGCCTCTTCTTTTACAACTTCAGTTGGTGTTTCTGCTTTCTTGGTTTCTTCACTGTTACAAGCAACGAATGTTGCAGAGCTTATAGCTACGGCTACAAGCATGTTTAAAATGTTCTTTTTCATAATAATTTTTTAATTGTTTTTTGTAATAACAAAATGGTTGATGAAATGTTCGCCGGTATTTAAAAATAATTTGCTTGTATTCTTGTTTAAACTTTTAACACCCTACGCATAGTTAGTTAAACAAATTTTTTTAAAAAGAATAAATTCGGTGCCTTAAACATGAGCAAGGTTTATTTGACTTCAACCTATTTTAGTACCAGCCAGATAATAAAAACTACTTTTGCCATTCATTTATTACCAATATGAAATTTGATGAGCTGAATTTAAATACCCCGCTACTGAATGCGCTGAACGAACTTGGATTTATCAACACGACCACTATTCAACACCGCGTTTTTCCAATTGTAATGTCGGGTCGGGATGTTTGTGGTATAGCACAGACCGGAACCGGTAAAACTTTTGCCTATCTGCTCCCCTGCCTTCGGCAATGGAAATTCAGCAAGGAT
>JANLSA010000100.1:0-16188 GCA_031362085.1 Bacteroidota bacterium
GCAATTCCTTCGGGAGGTATTTTAAACATTGCACAGGTAGCAATAACAACAACTAATGATGCCCGCGGAACACCAGCCACACCTTTACTTGTCAGCATCAGAACCAGTAGCATTGTTATTTGCGTTCCAATGTCTAAATGAATACCATAAGCCTGTGCAATGGTGATGCTTGCAAAAGTCATATACATCATACTTCCATCCAGGTTGAAACTATAACCGAGTGGTAAAATAAAAGATACGATTTTGTCTTTGCAGCCAAATCGTTCTAACTCTTCGGTAAGTTTTGGAAAAACGGCTTCGCTACTGGTCGTACTGAAAGCAATAAGCAGTGGTTGTGAAATTCGTTTTAATAATTGTGGTATTCTGTTTCTTAAAATTAAATAACCAACCCCTAAAAGAATAGCCCATAATAAAAAAATGCCGATTAAAAAATAGAATAGATATTGGCCGTAAAAATTAAAAACTTTTAATCCTTTGGTTGCAATAACCGCTGCAATGGCACCAAACACACCCAATGGTGCAAAATTCATTACATAGCCCACCACTTTTAAAATAATATGAGATGAAACATCCAGCGCATGTATTACGGGTTTTGCATAATCCCCTAATCCCGTAGCTGCCACACCAAAGAAAATACTGAATACTACTAATTGAAGAATTTCATTTGTGGCCATTGCTTCAAAAACACTTTTGGGAAAAACATGCTCTACAAATTTTTGAATAGAAAATTCCTGGGTCTTTCCAATCAGGTCCTTAGCACCTGCCGTGTCAGCCATACTTAAATCAATAGCGGTACCGGGATGAAAGAAATTTACCAATACTAAACCTAATAATAAACTTACAAGTGATGCTGAAATAAACCAGAGCATTGCTTTACCTCCTACTCTACCTACTGCTTTTAAGTCGCCGAGTTTTGCTATTCCAACTACCAGTGTAGTAAACACCAAAGGTGCAATTATCATTTGTACCAACCGGAGAAAAATAGTGGCAAGAATTTTTACATTGGTTGAAAAACTTTTTATCGTTTCTTCAGAACTGTTTTCATGTATTACATAACCAACCAATACACCCACCACCATTGCAATAAGAATATATAATGTGAGCCGGTTTCCTTTCTTCATACAGCTGGTTTTAAAGAATGCCGAAAATCGGGAAAAAAAACCATTTGAAAACTTTTAAACCGCTAAAATTCCATTCGTGTAAAAGAAATAGGTTGCTGAATGAAATATTTCCTTACTTTACGAGCTATTGTAAACTATAATCAAACTACTTATGAGTTTATTCAGAAAAAAATCACTTACTCAATTATTGGCACAGGCCGCCGACAATGAAAAAGGGCTTAAACGAACACTTACAGCATGGAGTCTGCTTGCATTAGGTATCGGTGCAATCATTGGTGCTGGTTTATTTGTTCGTACTGCTGCCGCTGCAGGTGGTCATGCCGGGCCCGCTGTTACACTTTCATTTATTATAGCAGCAGTAGGTTGCGCATTCGCCGGACTTTGTTATGCAGAATTTGCTGCGATGATTCCAATAGCTGGCAGTGCATACACTTATGCCTATACTACGATGGGAGAAATTGTAGCATGGATTATCGGATGGGCACTAATACTTGAATATGCACTGGGTGCCGCCACTGTTTCTATTGCCTGGAGTGAATATTTAAATAATTTGCTGGGAGGTGCAATTCCATATGAATGGTGTCACTCGCCACTAGAATCTGCTAAAGATGCAGCAGGCGTTTTACATTCGGGTATTATTAATGCACCGGCATTACTAATTCTTTTTATACTTACTTTAATTCTTATAAAAGGAACGCAGGAGTCTGCCATGGTAAATGCAATTATTGTATTTATTAAAGTGGCTATTGTATTAATATTTATTGCTATCGGCTGGAAATTTATTGATGGGGCAAATCATACTCCATATTTTATTCCTGCTGACCAGCCGCCAGCTCTTCTGCCGGATGGAAGCACCTGGAGTTATGCACCTACATTCAATCACGGAATTATGGGGGTGCTGCGTGGCGCAGCAATTGTGTTTTTTGCTTTCATCGGTTTTGATGCTGTATCTACTGCAGCACAGGAAGCAAAAAACCCTAAGAGAGATATGCCAATAGGTATTCTCGGTTCATTGGTAGTATGTACAATTCTTTATATCCTTTTCTCGTATGTACTTACTGGTGTGGCTCCTTTTACAGAGTTTATGCAAGCAGGAAAAGAAGCCTCTGTTGCTTATGCTATTGAACATCACATGCCGGGCTATGGATGGCTTGCTACTTTAGTTACTGTTGCAATTCTGGCTGGTTTCTCTTCTGTAATACTTGTAATGTTATTAGGACAAAGCCGTGTATTTTATTCTATGTCAAATGACGGTTTATTACCCCCTGCTTTTTCACAACTGCATAAAAAATTCAGGACACCGTATAAATCCAATATGATACTATTTTTATTTGTCGGTGCATTTGCAGGATTTATTCCGGGTAACCTGGCAGGTGACCTGACAAGTATTGGAACTTTGTTTGCTTTTGTGTTGGTTAGTGCCGGTGTATGGATTATGCGGGTAAAACAACCCAATGTTCCTCGTCCGTTCAGAACACCGTTAGTGCCTGTTGTGTCTACACTTGGAATACTGGTTTGTATGGCAATGATTATTTCATTAGATAAAACAACTCAGTTAACTGCTTTAGGGTGGATGTTAGTAGGGTTGGTCATTTACTTTGGTTATAGCCGTTCCAGAAGTAAACATAAACATGACGTGGATTAATAGAAAATAGATTTAAAACTTAAAACCGTCCCGACGATTCTGTTGGGGCGGTTTTTCTTTTTCACACATTGCCTTACATTTGCTGCCCGGCCTCACCCTCGGTCCCTCTCCGAAGGAGAGGGAGGCCAGGCAATATCTGCTTCTCAACTTAAGTACTGACACTTTTACTGCTCAATATAGAATCAGCAGTACAAGAGTGCGACGCAAGGAACGATGATTAGAATTGCAGAAGCCGGTAATCAAAAAAAATAACAAATAACCTTATCAAGAATGGGAAGAATTTTTGAAGTACGCAAATCCAGCATGTTTGCCCGTTGGGATAAGATGGCAAAAAATTTTACCCGTATTGGTAAAGAAATAGTGATAGCTGTAAAAGCCGCTGGTCCTGATCCGAATTCGAATGCTGCATTGCGCCGATGTTTTCAAAATGCAAGAAGTGTGGGCATGCCGAAAGACCGGGTGGAAGCTGCTATTAAAAGAGCACAAGGAAAAGAATTAATAAACTACGATGAAATTTTATATGAAGGTTATGCGCCTCATGGTGTGGCATTGCTGGTAGAAACCGCAACCGATAATCATGTAAGAACGGTGGCTAATGTAAAAGCAATTTTTAATAAAGGCGATGGCACACTCGGCAACAGCGGCTCAGTTGCTTTTCAATTTAAAAAAATGGGTGTGTTTAAATTGAAACCAGAGGGTTTGAGAGCTGATGATATGGAATTGGAATTAATCGATTTTGGCTTAGAAGAGTTAGGAGACAGCACCGACGAAAATGGGAATACTGTTTTAGTAGTGCGATGTGGCTTTACTGATTTTGGAAATATGCAAAAAGCTTTGGAAGATAAAGGTATCGTACCCATTACTGCCGAATTAGAATGGATACCAACTGTAACTGTTCCGGTAAATGATGAACAAGCTGCAGATGTAAGTAAATTGATTGAAAAATTAGAACAGGATGAAGATGTGCAGAAAGTGTTTCATAATATGGGGTAATAAAAAAAGTATTGACAGCTGATAGAAAATCTTTTATTTTCAAAAAATTTTTTTTTGTTAGTAAGATAAATGTTAATCGAATTTTATTATTGTACCCTGACTACATGTCGAAGCATACGTTGATCGCCTGAAAACCTGAATATATAAGAACCCGGGACAGCTACAGATTCTGCAAAAGTAATGCCCCCTGCACCGTTAGTTACTCTGAAGCCATCCAGGTTCCAATCATCACTAAATAACATATCACTTCCAAATGAAGTGGTGATCATAAAATACCGGATATCCGATTTTCTAACCGGCCTGTTTAATGCGAGGTGCACAGAGTTTTGGCTATTATCAACCCATCTTGCCGAATTATTTACATTAGAAAATACTTGTGTTGTCCCGTCAGCATATTGTATTGTTATACTTACATTGTCATTGCCGTGCATATTTGCTCCTCTTAAATCATCGCCGCCAGTTTTAAACCAGGCATACAAATGACGGATACTTCCTTCCGGCTCGCCTTCAGGATAATTAATTATATCCCGGGGTGGCGTATGTTCATTGTCATACTTGTTGTTTACAAAATATGTTCTCCACGCTTTCCCTGTTTCAAGTTCAAAATAACACTGACCATCCATATTTGGTATCAGTGTTGTCATCCGCTTTCCTTCATTGGGGTTATATGCAAAAATTTTATACTCACCCGTGTGCCCGTTAAAATCGCCACGGTATCTGCCCAAAGTATAACCTACTGCGAGCACTACATGATTACCGCCACTACCACCATTAATACTTGGTACTTCACCTCCAAACAATCCAATGGGTGCTGATCTTCCTGCATCAATTGCATTTTTTAATTCTTCCAAACGTCCACCACCAGATCCCTGAATTCCCCATCTGAATATTTCTCCAGTTCTTACCCGGTAAGCAACTTCCAGTTCAGACCATTTATCATTTACATTCCACATTGAATGTTGTTGCCGCTGATAAATATAGGATTGAAGTGTAGTTGCGTTGGCAGGTGTATATGATTGTGCAGGCACCGGTATCCTGTTTCGGAAATAATCCAATGCAGTATAAACCATTCCTCCGCATAAGCCACCCCATCGGATAAAATCTTCTCCATTAAAAGTATTTATAAACCGAAACCCATCTCGTACCGGATCGAATGTAGTAAGCCTCCGGCCATCATTACTCATTTTTATAAGTTGCCATTTTTTATTTGCACTTCCATCCGCAGTTGCTGACATTGATATAAATGAGCCATCTGTTATTGGTGCAACTTTAAGTTCAAGAAATATCCCTGCTTTTGATTTTATATAATAATAATCATTACCGGCTTCTTCCAGTTGCCATAAAAAATTATCTGTGTTCTCTCCGGCACGTATTGCGGTAACATATCCTCCGCCTATTGTTTTAGTTGACATCAGAAATAATCCGGATTCAGATTTTATTTTATAATAACCACCTGGTTGTAATATAAAATCCCACAATTGTTGTTGAGGGCTTTCTATATACTCCCAAATAACTGCAACCCGGCCATCAGCTACTGCTGGATTTAAATAAGTAAGATAGCGGTAGTCTCTTGCCGTACGTACTATAAAGGATCCATTGCTTATATACAATTGATCGGCAGTGGCAATTGTGGTATTAGCAGTTACTGTTGGTGCAACGGCAACAAGTTTTGCCGAATCTTTTTTTACCAATGGTTTTACCGTAACCGGTAATTTGTTTTGGTTGGTTGCATTTTTGGGTAACGGAGTAATTTGTGCAAATGCATTTTCAGAACTTAATTGAATATAGAATGCAATGAAAAGAAATTGTACTATCAAAAATTTAGTTTTCATGTTGAATGGTTTTATAGCGAAATTATTATGCATGAAGTATGAGTATGTATTTTTACAATTAAAAAAATACAAGTTCATTGAATTTGTTATCTACCAACAAAAGGTGCCCTTCGTTCACATTTCTCCCACATCCTTACAAAGTATTCTGATGATAAAAAAAGTTGATTTAAAGTTGACATGGGTATTCCGTCTTTTTTTAACGCTTCAAAAAAATCTGGGTATAAGCCCATATGAGCCATACCCTCGGTATTGTAATTCCAGGTTCTTGTGCTGCCAGCCATAGTACAGGTTGATAAAAAATCAGGAAGGCTTCTGTTGGTATAATTTATAAATTTTGAAACATTTACTGGCTTTGCCGTTGTAGCTGCATAACCACCAATATCTGATCCGAATGCTGTATTCTTTCCACCCATAGCTGATAAATGTGTTCCATAGTTCATTGAAAATTGATTAGGATTTTGATTCTCCCAACCCATACCAAACATTCCACCCAAATTACTTATCGTATCTAATTGTCCCCGGGTTCTTGTTTTTTCATTGTCGCCCCTTCCTCTTAAACCGTTATGTCCGGAATTAACAGGATAGTCATTTAAAAATGCAATTCGCAACATGTCATTTACTGATTTTTCGGATGCATGATCGATGTCAATCATTAATCCCTGGCGCATCATTTCCATAATAGCAAAGACTCCTTGTTCTGATAATCCTAAAACATTTCTATGCCCGCCGGGATCCGTTGGACTGCGCACTATTCTGTCATATGTTGCCAATTCCGGATGACGATCAAGAAATATTTTTTTGGCTAATTGATATTGTTGCGAAAATCGTAAAGCCAAAAGTATGGGATCAATAATTGGTTTTATCGCCAGTGATGGTATATCTAATGGTGGAGGAAGTATTGGGAACCCGCCGGCATCAATCAATTCAATCAATGGTCTCAGTCTTGTCATTGCAGACATTACCCTGCCTTCTAACCGGAATGTTATATTTCTATCAGGTGCGGTTTCTACATTAAATAAATGACCCGGTAAAACAGGTGGATATAATTCTACAGGTACAGTGCCGGTAATGGGTTGGCCGGTTGCATATTTATTACTGAAGTTGAATAATTCTTTATAGACTGCGGATCCACCAAATTTATTATCTGTTACATGTATGGGAAAAATATATCGTACACCTCTGTTTTTTAAGCGGGTAATTTCATTTCTTATTTGCGCATTGGTCACGGATACGTTTTGATAAAAATTTCCAATATTATCTATTTCCATTCCGATTATTACAGCCATTTTACCTTCATTTATTACTTGTCTCATCCTGGCAGAATTTGTTACGGTATCTAAAAAATCTCTATGCCTGCTGACAAATTCTAATAGTTCATCGATTTGCCTGTCGGCAGTTGTTTTATCGTCAATAGGCGCATCTCCGCCAAGTGCCCTGCCTAATACTTCACTGTTTACAGTAAGTGCTATGATTGATTTTAACCCCCCATCTTTAGCCCGTCTCATCCATTCGTACCACATTTGCTGATGGGTCATACTGTTTTGTGCAGGCCAATCAGTTAAATTTGGAAATCCCTGGTGCGGATGATCGTTATGCGGAACCTGTATATCTTCTACTCTTCTTCTGCTTACTTTATCATAATGCTCATCGATCATATTTACAATTTCTGCTCTGAAATAATTTCCACAGGTATTATCAGTACCCCATCCACCATGCGTGCAATTACAGTTTCCAAGTGCTTGTGCAGGGTTACCATCTAATCTTCCATGCATCAGTTTACCACCCATACCCAGATAACTCATGGGGTGTGTATGCATATCAATGGCTCCCCAAATTGGTTTGGCAACAGAAGGAATAACCGGGCTGCGTGGAATAGGATCAGACATTTGCTGGCCTGTAAAAACCAAATCAATATTATCAACTATTATATGACCGGTAGTTGAATTGTCTGTTATTCTGAAACGGCATACTTTAAAATATTGATCCCGTGTATTTATAATTATCATCCGGGCAATATCATTGTTATGTCCTGTAAAAGATTGAATCAGGCGGTAATGACCATCCGGGAAAGATATAGAACCAGCTTCAGCCGTATTTATTCTTTGCAGTAACTCAAATTTTATATCGTTTACATTTTCTGTGCCTGCAATTTTGAAAGTTATTTTTTCAGAACATATCACAAAAGGGAGACTTGTTAAAATACCTCTTCTTGATTCATCGGGGGCCTGCCAGCGATTATTGCCTGGACGTGCAGTATTTATAAATCGGTCATCTGTTTTTGTAGAAAAAGCAAAAAAATCATCCTCAATACTTTTCCAATAACTACCACCGAGAGGCATTGCCGGAACTACAGGACTGGAATAAAAAGGAATATGATTTACACCCGAAGGTTGACCGTCAAATGCCAACACTTTAGAAATAGCGGTAACGCTGCTCTGCTCCCACCCGGTTAAGTTATTAAAAGAAAAACTTATGGGATTTAAAGGAATATCCCCGGTATAAATCGTTTTCATTTGAAACGAATCTGTTCTGTTTTCAAAAACCAACCAGAATAAATCATTGCGAATTAAATTCAATCGCCATTTTGTATTAACAGATATGGCGGTTGTTGTTACAGGGTTTTGCCTTACATAAAAACCATCCTGTACAGAAGGTGAGCCGGAGATACCGGTTGGTCCCGGAAGACGAATATTTGTTTTTTCATACACCAATTTTTTATTTGTACCAAACTGAGAGTTGATTGTATAAGTTCCATCACCATTTAATATAAAATCCCATCTTAGATTTTTATTATCTTCAAAACATTCTACCATAACCACCTTCTCGCTACGCATATTTGCAGCCCAGATGCTTCTCCCGCCGGGATCAAGAATATAAAAACTTTTGAACAAATTTATTTGCCTCAGCGAATTTGAATTGTCAAGAATAGCAGGGTTCAATTTAATTGCCGGGTTGATTTTATTTTCTTTCGGTGTAATCTGAGTTATTCCAGATACATGAAAAAAACAGGAGGCGAACAATAAAAATGTTTGATTACGCATAGTTGATGTATTAATTTTTTTCTAAATAATGTTGCCTGTAAGTTTATTTTTTAAATGCAGTTACTTCATTTCTGGAAGTTAATTTGCCATTCAAATACATCTCCATTTTTACAATTCCAAATGCAGGAGAAAACCAGGTAATCGTTTCATTTTTCGTTTTGCTTTGCATTTCTTTCATAATTCGTTTTGAGTTTTCATCCATTCCGGGTATTTCCAACTCCACTTCAACTGTATTACTTATTTTATAACAATTCCATGTCCCTGCAGCTGTAGTTACTTCCTCTTTGGCTGACACTTTACGATTTTTAAAATGATATTTCATTTCATTGGCTTTACCATTTTTTTCAGAACTCATCACACCGGTTACATCCGGGAGCGTTTCACCTTCTTTTATATTTATCGGGTATTCTATTGTGCTGGATTTGAAACCGATGTTGCCATCTTTTTTTTCTGAACGAAACATGGAGGCTATATCAAAATAAATTTTATTGCCATCGCAATTATAACTGTAATGTATTGGAGGTTTCTCTTCTCCATTTGACATTCTATCAATCCCTTCCACATCGGCTATTGTTATTCCATTTTCATTTCTTACATCCAGAATTTTTGTAATCTGTTTGGATATTTCTTTGCCTTCCGCATTATAACTTGTTGCTTCCACCTCAGCTCCTTTTTGAAAAAATATCATTTTATTACAGGGCCCTGCATCAACAGGTTCTGCATTTGCTGTTGATTCGGCGTTGGTTGTTTTAGGAGAATCCGCTGTATTGTTACACGCAATAACCAAAACAAAGAGTAAGAGGATGTAAATTATTTTCATTTTATGTATTGTTTAATATACCAAATTTCTGAAATAATATCGATTGGAACAATTACACATTTGGGTAATAAAAATTAAAGCTGCCAGAATTATTTTACAACAAAGACCTATTTTACATAAAGTAATTTATGCTTCAAAGCAGTATTTCAGGCAACTTCCTAATTACAAATTGCCCGAATCAAGACTAATTAAATTCTTGCTTCGTAAAATTCAAATAATATAGATAGTTAGAGTGAAGGTGGAGTGATATAAAAAAAAGTTGACGAATTATTTTCTTCGTTTATTTCGTTAACAACATTTGTTGCATCTATACGAATAATACATTGCAATCTTGCCCTTCCCATAGCAGAAATGTCTTTTGCAAAAACATACTCCACAGTCCTTGTTTCACCTGCCGCCATAACACGAATGTTAGCAAGTGATCCAATCATTGAATAATTTGTACCGCCAGAGGTGGTGCCGTATTTACTACGCAGGTCTAAAAAAAATCCTGTGCTTGTGGCAACACTGCCTTCATTCTTTAATGTAATAGATAGGGTTGTTTCAAACAAATGCCTGCTTACATCTTCCACCACCGAAACAACTCTTGAACTAATAAATTTAAGATCGGGCTTTAGTGGTTTTATTTTAGGCGTTGGTAATGGAAGTTTACCAGGTTCACCCGCAGGCAATTGCGGGGTTTGCGCATTTATCTTTATTGAAAAAAGAATAAGAAACAAAAAAGAAAAAGAAAAAATTTTTTTCATACTAAATTTTTTATACTATAAAATTGAGAAATGATTTACTGCCGGGCAATTACACATTTGGGTACAAGAATTAGAAACGCTTCAGTTAATTTCAGCATTGAAATTGTTTACTGTATAAAGAATGATTACATAATTGTTATTTAGTTAATCATTCCTCCTGTATTTATCTTTTAAAAATTCCAGATAAATAAATCCAGAGCGTTGAAACCAACCATCCTGCCCATACTGACTTTCGCAACGGTCAATTGCCTTTAAGGCGTTTTCCAGTGAGCCAATCATATCAATGTATTTTCGATCATAAGTTCCTTTAAAATGATTAAAGGTTTGTGTAATATCTGCTCTTGCATATTGCCAGGCTAATCCCGTTACGGCATGAATACCGCTTGCATTATCTCCAAAAGCAATAGCTGCGGTATTAAAATTTTTTGTGTTTTGATAAATACAACCGAGCCTGCCTAACTGACGACGTACAAAATTTAATTGCCCCATTGCGTTGCGATAACATTCTCCACACTCGCTATTCCGTCTGCAGTTAGAAGGCATCATTGCATTATCGCTGGTTGCAAAATCAGGAGAACATTCACCATTGGCTAATGCACGGGAGTTATTATACATATCCTGTGCATTTCCATACAATCCCATTACTCTGTTGAAATGACCGATTGCATCGCCAATTGCACTAGCAGTACTTCTCGTATTGTTTCCAGCTTCTTGTGCCGCAGCTACATCACCTTCACCTTGTTGCCTTATTACATCCGCATCTCCCGGATTTTGTGCAAATAAATTTAAATAACCAAAACAGATTAGTGTTGAGAATATTTTTTTCATAATTATTTTTTTTTCATTTTAAAAAATAAAACTCCGATAATAACCACCAGTAAACCGATGATGATATACATGAAATTATCTTTCAGAAAATTTCCTTTTTTACCATTACTTACTTTCCCATCAACATCTTTAACCGGATCGGTAATTCCAACATCTTTTGCTTCATCGCCTACCCAAACAATTATAGTGTAGTCAGCCGGTTTTTTTTCGGCAATTACCATAATACCAAAATCACCTTCGGTCTTAAAATTTGTGTTCCAATGTCCTTCATCACCTGTTTCTCCATTTTGTTCAACTTTATGCCAATTGTCTTTGCAAAGATTTACTTTAATATTTCCTGCTTCGGCTTTTGTAGTAAGACCAAAATAAACAGGTGAATACATACTTAATCCTTTTACAAAATAATAAGAAGTGTCTTTGTTCTGTGTTACCTCCGTCATATTAATTCTGCCTTTTTGTATGGTATCCTCTTTTTTAAAATCAATCAAGTTTAGTTCCGTGGGAACTATTCTATCATCTAGACTAAACGGCTGTGAGGTAGATTTTTCATTCATTAGCAGAAAAAAAATACCGATGAGCAACAGATTAATTTTGATTTTCATACTTAAATATTTATACTAAAATTAAGGCAAATAGAATGCTGGGCAATTACACAATCGGGTAGTAATCATTCAGTCAAATTTTACAATTTTATGTTGCAATGCTTTTGCTACGGCTTCAGTACCACAGTTTACATGCAGCTTGTGATAGATATTCTGTAAATGTTTTTTTACGGTGTCAATACTAACATTACTTTTATCAGCTATCATTTTATAGGAATTCCCTTTTACCAGTAATTCCAGTATTTCTTTTTCTCTTGCCGTAAGATTAAATTGTTCTGAATCAGTTTTTGCCTGGCGGAAATGCTGAAAAATTTTTTGTGCCACAAAGGGACTCATGGGTGCTCCACCATTCATAACATCCTGTAATGCATTAACCAATTGCAGTGGCGAAGTATTTTTAAGCATATATCCATCTGCACCTGCACAAATAGAATCGAATATCCTGTTGTCATCATCAAACATAGTATGCATAACTACTTTCACATCGGGATTCGTATTTTTTATTTTTCTTACTCCTTCTACACCACCAATGCCCGGCATATCAATATCCATCACTACTAAGTCGGCATTATGCTTTTCTACTTGTTTATCTGCCTTATCACAATCCGGATAGGATGCTGCCACATGAAAATTAGTTTCATCATTCAGTAATAATTCCAATGACTGCCGAAGTCTAGTGTTGTCTTCAAAAATTAAAAGTTTAAAAGGCATATAATCAAAAATAAGTTATAGGTTGTTTACAAACAATTACACATTTGGGTAGTATTACATTCCGGAATTGAGAAGTAGAAATTAGAGTTAACTGATTTTCATTTCCAATTTAACAAAAGTGCCATTTCCCGGAATTGAATTAATTGAAATTGTAGCACCCAAAGCCCTTGCACGATGCTCCATATTTTGCAAACCATTTCCCATGCTGATTTTATTACTGTCAAATCCCTTACCATCATCCTGTATTAGCATACTAATTTTTTGATCAGTGGCATTAACATTAATAATAGTATTTCTGGCTTCTGAATATTTTACAAGATTATTTACAGCTTCTTTAAAAATCAAATATAAATCCCTCCGTTGCGTCATACTCAAAACAAGATTAGTTTCTGTCAATGGAAAATCAAACTGACCGTTAATATTTTTTCCATCGAGCATATCGGCTGCATAGCGTTTCATCCTTACAAATAAATTTTGCAGGTCATCATAGCGTGGATTGATATTCCATACTATGTCTGATAACGATTCGCTGATGCGCTGAATATCTTCCGAAGCTTTTGAAAGATACTCTTTAGATTTTTCCGGCTGACTTATATTGCGGCGGGCAAGCTCATTTAAAATATTGATGTTACTTAAGGATGCGCCAATATCATCGTGCAAATCCTGGCTGATATTATTTCGCATAGCCAGCAAACTATTTTGTTGTTCCAGTTTTTTCTTAAGCTGGTAGCGATTAAAAAAGGTAACACCCCATAATAAAAACAAGATTAATCCAGCTATGAGGAGATTCCTTACCAATTTTTCGTTCTTTAATTGTTTTTCACGCAGCAAGTTTTCTTTTTCGGTCAACTGCAATTGCTGCGCACTGGTTTTTGACTGGAGCAATTGCTTTTCAAGTTCTTCATCCTGCTGTTTAATTTTTATATCCCTAAGTTCCTGCGATTTTGATAGCAGATCTATTTCATTTTGTTTTTGCAAGGCAACTGCTGCATTTCCATTTATCTCTGCTTTTTGTTTTTCTATTTCAAGTTGCTTTATCCGTTGGGTTGTATTTAGCCTTGCTATTTCATTATCCTTTTTTTCTGATTCGTAGCGGGTTGCTATTTCAGTAATGGCAGATTGTGTTTTTTCATTCACAATGCTATCCCTGTATAAAATATACTTCTTGTAATTTTCATAGGCAGCCGCATAATTTTTATTTTCATTGTAATAATTGGAAAGCTGGACATAAAAATCCCGGAGGCTGATTTTATCAGACATGGATTGCAAAAGCGACAGTGATTTATTGAAATAAGAAAGTATTAAAGCAGTATCACCATTAAGTTGCCGGTACAAAATGCCGGTAGCCATATAGCGCCTGGCTAGCATAGCATTATTTTTTTTATCTTTTTCCAGCAATAAAATTGCTTTTAATTCATACTCCAAAGCCTCATTGGGTTTCTTATTAGAATTGTATAAATTGGCAGCAGTTACATATGAATGAATTATTCTCGGCTCCTGTTTACTCTGCACTGCATACTTTACACATAGTTGAAGGTATTTTTCTGCTTCATAATTATCTACACCTGTATAGAACTGGCTGATATTGCAACAACCAATCGAAAGTCTGGCGATATCGCCTGTTTTTTCCCGGAATACCAGTGATTTTTTTGCATACTCAACTGCTTTCATTCTATCATCCAGCGAATAATAAACCGTGGCCAGATTATTATAAGCCACGCCAAGTTCGCCATACTGACCCGGGAAATAATTTTCATAAATACTTATTGATTGTATAAGACAATTCGCCTGTTTACTTAATTCACCAAGCCTGCCCCAGGTATAACCCAAATCATTAAACGCAAGAGCTGTAAACCTTGTAGGATGTTTTTCCAAATAGTACTGAAGGCTTTTACCGAATAAAGCCGCTGCTTCTTCAAATTGATCGGTGTACATTTTTACTTGCGCCATCTGCATCCAGCTTACAGCAATTACCTGCGAGTCTTTTAACTGCATCCCGATATTATTTACTACTACTGCATTTGCATCTGCTTTACCCAGCTCATCCTTATCAATATAAATATCCCCTGCTTCTATCAGTGCATACGCCTGGCCTTTTTTAAAATTTTTCTGAAGGCTGATCGTCTCTGCTTTTTTACAGTAATAAAAAGCAGAGTCATAGTTGTTCTCATTGAAAAACTCCTCTGCTTTATCAATTAATGAAAAGACTGTTGCTGAATCGGCTCGGTTATATAAAGGTTGGGCAGTAAGGATACCCGTATCAAAAACTAACAGCAGCATGAACATCCGGACAATTTTCATATTCTGAATTTATTCAGAGGTAAAAAATACAAATAATAAATGAAATGATTTGAATGTTTACTTTGCAGTATGGATTCCAACAATTATACAATTTTATTTGATGGTGTTTGTAATCTCTGTAACAGCAGTGTTCAGTTTATTATAAAGCGGGATAAGAAAAAACTTTTTCGTTTTGCGTCACTTCAGGGAAAATTTGGACAGGAGGTTTTAAGAAAAAACAATTTCTCCACAGAAAGTTTAAATACTTTAATCCTTATGGAAGACGAAAAAATTTTTACCCGCAGCACAGGTGTGCTTCGTATGATGAAACATTTAGGAGCTGGGTGGAGTTTACTGTATGGTTTTATTATCTTCCCAAAATTTATACGTGACGCAGTTTATAACTGGGTTTCTAAAAACCGGTATAAATGGTTTGGGAAAAAAGATGAGTGCTGGTTGCCTACGCCAGCATTGAAAGAAAGATTTCTGGAATAAGCAACTTGTACAATATTGCAATCGGATTGCATACTTGTACAAAACTTAATAAGATCACAAACCCGGTATCTGATTGCAAGATTTATACTTTTTTCTAAATTCAGGAAGCCGGTAAATATTTTTTTGAAAGAAAGAAGAATGCTGGATACCTACGCCAGAATTAAAAGTATGGTTTTTAAATTAGTTTTAGTAAACATCCCTATAAATGAACTTTGTGTGCTCTGTGTAAAATCTCTGTGACCTCTGTGGTTTATTTTACCGCAGAGAGCACTGAGTAAATACATCACAAAGTGCACAGAAATGAACGGCTACTCTAAGTAGACAAATATTTTATTTTTTTTAAAAAAGTGCCCCGATAAAAACCGGGGCATTTCAATAAATGGTCGCTTCTAATTAGTCAGAAAGTTTGATCAGTTTTATTTCTTTATGCTGTTTACCTTGTATTATTCTTACAAAATATGTTCCCGGATTGTAACGATCACCAAAACGGATAGTTGAATTTGCAGTTACATTTCTTGTTTCAACTATTCTTCCATACATATCCACCACCTGCATTGTTATTTTTTCTGTTTTACTATTAGCTTTTACATTTATTATAAAACTGCTGGCACTTGGATTTGGAAAAGCAATCATATCAAGATTAGTAGGGACCTCTTCAACTTTTGATTCCATCTCCGCTTTTTCACTCTTTCCGGCAGATGTAAGAATTGAATTAGCATTGTTGATCACAATAATACTGTTTGCACCCACTGCTTGCGTTGGTAATGCAGCATCACTTGCCCCCGGTTGGTTATCATAAATAATTGCGCCAGTGTTTTTATTGTAAATCTTCATTCTTATTTTATCTATACCTGTTCCATCTAATGCACCGTCTGTTACGGTCATAGTAAATCCAAGTCCACTTTGCCCGCCAATTATTTTTCCTGTTCCTTTAAACTGGGCCATCGAATTATTGATAACGAGATATTCAAAGTTCAATGCATTGAATTCGAAATCCCCCACCTTGAATTCAAACTGTGTTTCTCCTTTTGGTTTTGCTGCATTTGTATAATTAACAACAAATCCATAACTGGC
>JANLSA010000128.1:0-11369 GCA_031362085.1 Bacteroidota bacterium
GCTTGTTTGCTTTACCTGTATATTATTTGTCAATGCAGTTTCGATGCATTGCTTCAATGACATTTTACTATTCTGTGCTGACACATTAACAACAATAAACAAAAACACGACACTTAAAATTCTGATACGCATATTTTTAATTTTAAAAATTCAATTTGTTTTACTCTTCAAAAGTCCTCTTCAGGGGGTTTGAGGGCTTTCAATTCTTCCATCCAATAGGTTTATGATTCGTGAACCATATCCTGCATTTTTTTCTGAATGGGTTACTTGTATTATCGTTACTCCTTCGTTATTCAATTGTTTAAATAAACCCATGATTTCTTCGCCCTGTTTGGAATTAAGATTGCCGGTTGGTTCATCTGCAAGTAATAATTTTGGTTTTGCAATCAATGCTCTTGCAATACCAACTAATTGCTGTTGCCCTCCCGAAAGTTGAGTAGGAAATAAATCCTTCTTACCTACAATATTGAAGCGGTCGAGCATATCAGCCACCATAGCTTTACGTTCAGCGCCTTTTAAATCCTGGTATATTAATGGCGTTTCAATATTTTCATAAACAGTCAACTCGTCAATCAAATGATATTGCTGAAAAACAAAGCCGATGTACTGTTTATATAAATTAGCTCTTTGTTTCTCCTTCATCTTATGAACTGATTCATGCAGGAAATGATATTCCCCTTCATCAAAACTATCAAGCATGCCTATTACATTCAATAAGGTGGATTTGCCGGAACCTGATGGCCCCATAATAGAAATAAATTCTCCCTGCTCTACTTCAAAGTCAATATCCTTTAACAGAAAGACCCTGTTGCCGCCAACATTCACCCATTTGAAAACATTTTTCAGATTTAATAACATAGTTTTTATTTTTTATTCAGTTCTTAAACTTTTAACAGGGTTAGCCAATGCCACACGTATCGTATGAAAACTTACTGTCAGCAATGCGATTAAAAGTGTTAACAATGCCGAGAATACAAATGTGCTTACTTTCAATCCTTCTTTATACGGAAATATATTCAACCATTTATGCATAAAATAATAGCCCACAGGAAAAGCGATAAGGCATGAAACAGCAACAAGCATTATAAAATTCTTAGCGAGTAAGGAAACAATTCGCGGGGTGCCGGCTCCCATTACCTTACGGATGCTGATCTCCTTACGGCGTTGTTCCGTAGTAAATGCGATCAACCCCAGTAAACCCAAACAAGTAATAATAATAGTTAGTGTAGAAAAACTGGTGAAGATTTTTCCCCGCTTCTGATCAGCCACGTATTGTGAATTAAAATCCTGGTCAAGAAATGTGTATTGAAAAGAAAGTTCAGGGAAAATATTTTTCCAGGAATTTTCCATAGAGGCAACTGTAGAAGCAATATCACCGCCAGCTACTTTAACCTGTATAACATTACTGTTGGGGCGGTAAAATAAAAGCAGTGGAGCAATTGGATTGTAAAGCGATTTGACATGGAAATCTTTTATTACACCAACTACTTCTAAATAAAAACCGGAGGTATCTCCGCCGAACTTTACTTTCTTTCCCAGCGGTTCTTCCCATCCAAAGTCTTTTACCATACTTTCATTGACGATTATACTGCGGAGGGTATCAGAAAGTCCTGAAAAGTTTCTTCCTTTAGTCAGTTTAATATCCAAATTCCTGAGATAATTATCATCAATGCCATAACAATCTATTCCTTTATCAAAGTAGCCGGCTTTTGATTCAACCGAAAAAAGATTAAAGCTCAAATTGCTTCCACCCGGTGAAGTTTGTGCTGAGCTCACTGAAAGAATATTTTTATTTTTCCGGAGCTCATTCTGAAATGAAGCAACTTTTCCCCTGATATCGCCACTGCCATCTGTAACAACAGAAAGAACATGATCTTTATTAAAACCGAGATCCTTTGTTCGCATATATTTCAATTGCCCGAGTACCACCCCGGTGCAGATAAGCATTACCATAGATATAGTAAATTGGCTAACCACCAATACTTTTCTCAACAATACATTGCTTGAACTCTTTGCCAGTGAACCTTTCAAAACAGTAAGCGGCTTAAATTTAGCCAGATAAAATGCAGGGTAACTCCCTCCTAACAAACCGACAAACACAATTATCGCCAGCAGAATAAGAAAGGTTGATGGATTAATCAGTGATCCGAACACAAGGAATTTCCCGGAAAGTGTATTGAAATATGGCAGAATAAAATAAATCGCTACCAGGCTTAATAAAAGTGAGAAAATAGTTATAAGAACTGATTCAATTAAAAACTGTGTAATTAATTGTGGCCGGGTAGAACCCGCTACTTTACGAATACCGATTTCTTTCGCTCTGCGTGACGACCGGGCTGTTGCCAGGTTCATGTAATTGATGCATGCTATTATCAGCATAAAAAAGGCCACTGATAAGAAGATATAGATATACGACATGCTTCCCAACTCCTCTGGTTCACCCGTCATATCAGAATGCATATGAATAGAAGTGATGGGCTGTACACCATAATGAATTTTAATATTGAACCTGGTAAAAATTGAGGCCATGTATTTATCATACATAGGCAATAGCTTTTTCTCAAAAGCCGAACTATTTGTATTAGGCCCAAGTAAAACGTAGGTGAAATTATTAAACTGGCCCCAGGTATCAGAATATCCTTTGGGCAATGTACTTATTGAAATTAAGCCATTGAAAATTATGTGTGAGTTCTTAGGAACATCTTTTATTACGGCAGTAACCTGGTATACATCACCACGGTTATTTTGCAAAGACTGGCCAACTACATTTTTTCCTTTGCCAAAATATTTTTCCGCAAGACTTTGCGTCAATACAAGGGAATTGGGTGCAAGCAAAGCTGTTTTGGCATTGCCCTCCAGTAAAGGATATGTAAATACTTCAAACAGGTTACTATCGGCATAGAAAATCTTTTCCTCATAAAATTTTTTATCCCCGTTTATATACATCACTCTGTCTGCATAAACAATACGTACAGATTGTTCCACTTCCGGAAAATCCTTTTTTAATGTTGGTCCCAACGGAAACTGGGTTGAAGCCCATTTCATACTATTCTCCGGTTCCTGTACATAAGAAACAATCCGGGCTATACGATCTGCTTTTTCATGATAACGATCATAGCTTAATTCATCGATAACATAGAACAGTAACAATAAACTAAAAGTGATACCTATGGTAAGCCCCAGTATATTTAGTAAACTGTACCCTTTGTCTTTCCTGAAATTGCGCAAAGCAACCAGAATGAGATTTTTTATCATGGCAATACATTTTATTCAGTTCGTAAACTTTTTACGGGGTTAGCTAATGCGGCCCTGATAGTCCGTATACCCAATAATATAACTGCAATCAACAGCATACTGATACCACATACAGCAAACACCCACCAACTGATATTGGTACGGTAAACAAAATCCTGTAACCAGTTATTCATGGCCAGCCACGCCAGTGGCGATGCTATGACAAATGCTATCAACACCAGCGACACAAGATCTATTGATAATAATGAAACAATTTGTGTGACGGATGCTCCCAATACTTTTCTTACTCCAATTTCTTTTGTTCTTGTATTGGTAGTGTAAATAACAAGCCCTAATAAACCAAGACAACTTATAAAAATGCAGAGACCGGCTGACCATTTTAATAACCTGGAAATATCCTGTTCTTTTTTATAAAAAGCAGCAATAGTTTCATCAAAAAATTTATATTTAAAATCAGGATCTTCAGGATATGATTTTTTAAACTCTTTTTCAATTTTATCTAATCCCGTTTTCCATAATCCCGGTGAGACTGCCTGAGATTTCAATGCAATGTGAATATTATAACTGCTTTTACGAACACTGGCATAGGCAACAGGTTTTATCGGGTCATGTGTTGATTTTGTATGAAAATCTTTCAATACACCAACAATTGGCACTTTTTTATTACTACGATTTACAAATTTCCCAATTGCATCTTCAGGATTCGTGAATCCAAAAGCTGTTGTAAAAGATTCATTGACTAAATATTCTTTCAATGTGTCACTTTGCATAGGAAGTTTTCCTGCAACAAGTTTCAATTTATAAATATTGAAATATTCGGGATCGGCATTCATTGTTTCCGTCATCAGCTCGATTTCTTTTTTTCCATTGTCCACTTTCATTGTAGTAGATGATGCTCCCTGGTGTGCAGGTGAGTTACTTGCTAAACTTACTTTCTCAACTTCCGGCATTGCTTTTATCTTTTCAATCAATGCAAACCGCCTGTCATCAGGTTTATCTAAAAAGAAATTCCAAACAGTAGGAAAATAAACTATTGCATCTTTTTTATATCCCAGGTCTTTGTTTAATGAATAATTAATTTGTTTGCTTACTACAAGTGTGGCAATCACAAGAAATTGTGCAATGACAAATTGTGTAACAGTCAGCGTTTTTCTGAACCATGCTTTTCTGCTTTGCGTCGTATTCGAATGCAGCTGATTTTTTAAAACAGTTACCGGCTTAAACTTTGTTAACACCAAAGCCGGGTAAAATCCTGACAAAGCTGTCATCACCAATATCAGCAGTACTAGAAATACCCAAACATGCGGTTGGTTTATTGATGCAAAATTTATTTCAGGCGGGATAAAATCACTGAAAATTTTCAACAGCCATGGTAATATGGCAATAGAAAGTACAGTCGCTAATATCGTAAGCAGGAAAGTTTCACTCAAAAATTGAAATATCAATTCTTTTTTTCCACTGCCCAATGTTTTCCTGATTCCAATTTCCTTTGCTCTCTGTGTTGACTGTGCAGTTGTCAGATTTATAAAATTGATACAGCCAAGTAATAAAAGAAAAAGTGCAACAGCAAGTAATCCATAAAGTGTTGGTTTGTGAGCCTGTTTTAAATCATCAAAAGACCCATAATCTGATTCAAAATGGATAGCGTTTAAGGATTGTAAATGATGTTTGGTATCATCCTTCTCCTGTTCTTTTTTGTCTCTGTACTTTTCCCGTAGTCCCGCAAACTGCGCATTTAATTGTTCCGGCTTTGTACCATCTTTTAATTTTACAAACAATTGAGAAGAAGAATTTATGCTCCCCCACTCATCGCCACCAAAATGCTCCTTTAGTCCCGTTGTCCATACAGTAGCCAACGAAATAAACTCTTTGAATTTGAAATCAGTCGCCTTTTCCTTTGGTGATTTTATAATTCCCGAAACAATTGTTTTGATACTGTCATCATAAGTTATTTGTTTGCCTATAATATCATTAGCGGAAAGATTTCCAAAATAGGTTCTAGCCCTTTCTTCAGTAAGCACTACCTGATATGGATCTTTTAAAGCAGTTTGTTTTGAACCTGCTAACCAATTATTTTCAAATATTGAAAAATAAAACTCATCTGCATATATAATATCTGTTTGCTTTTTAAATTCAGCTGGTGATTGGCTACCTGCAACCGGCATTGAAACTTTTGTTTCATAAGTGGTAACAAAATGCGTGGCAGTCTCAATGCCTGTCAGATCTGATCTAACTGCTTTTGGCATTGGCATGGGCACACCTGAATTTTTAAACACTGATTCACCGGGAAAAGTCATATCTGTAACTACGCGGTAGATCCTGTCATTATCTTTTCTGAATTTTTCAAAACTGAATTCAAACTGAACTACCAGGTAGATAACCAATGCAGCACTGATGCCGATAGCTAAACCAGTTACATTTATAAAAGAGAAGATTTTATTCTTCCAGAAATTCCTGATGGCGATGGTGAAATAGTTTTTAAGCATGTGTAAATAGTTATTCTGTTCGTAAACTTTTTACCGGGTTTGATAATGCTGCTTTTATTGTTTGAGTGCAAATAGTAATTAATCCGAGCAATCCAGTTATTAATACACCCGCAGCAATGAGCCAGATACCATTTGAGATTTTGTATGCAAAATTTTGCAGTATTAAATTTCCCAACAAGTAACTCAGTGGTATACCAATCACTACACCAGTTCCGATTAACCAGATAAAAGAACGACTGAGTAATACAGTAACATCTTTTACACTTGCTCCCATTACTTTTCTTACACTTACTTCCTTAACCCGCAGTTGCGTATTATACATAACCATACCAAGCATACCCAGGCAGGCAAGAATTATTGAAAGAAAAGATATGTACTCCATTATCTTTAATACATCAGTAAATCCTGATGCTGTATAAGCATCATTAATATCATCTCTCATTAAATTGTATTGTAAAGGATGGACTGGGTCTGCCTTTTTCCAGATGGGAGATAAAGCTGCAATAAGTTTGTCTTTGTTCCCTACCTCAAAGGCAATACTCATATACTGAAAATCCGCAGGCCGAAATCTGAATGCTACTGGCCCTATTTCATAATTCATCGGACGAAAATGAAAATCTTTTACAACTCCTACCACATTGAGTAAAATAGAATCTGCAGCATATATCTGCTGGCCAATTGCCTCATCTGCTGATTTAAAACCAAAATATTGTAATGCCTTTTCATTAATGATAACTTCTGTTTCCCTTTCAACAGGAAGATTAGCAGGAAAATTTCTTCCGGCTACAAACCGGAGTTTAAGATTTGAAATAAAATTAGCATCAGCTCTGAAATCCCGCATCACAAAAGGTGCGTCACTGATTTTTCTTTTATAATCATCTGAGTAATCCTGGAACGTACCCAACCTGTGTGATACAAATCCTATTTGTTTAACTCCCGCCACAGAACCGAGTTCAACAGCTAGTTTTTTATAATCATTCCCAACCAGGCTGACATTCAGAATATTTTTGTCATTAATTCCGTAATCGGCCTTCAGCAAAAAACTCATCTGGAAATATATCATCAGTACCGTAGCAATAAATACCATGCTTAAAGTAAACTGTACTACCATCAAACCTTTCCGCAGCAACTGGCGGGTATTGGCCTTTTTGCCCATCATATCTTTTAACACCATTACTGGTTTAAATCCTGATAAGTAACCTGCTGGTAATAATCCGGCGAAGAAACCTATCGCAATTGCGAATAAAATAAAATAACCATAAACCCATATGTCTTCCCTGAGGTCAATAGAAAATTCCTGTACAAGGTGTAACTGAAGAAAGGCCGTTTTTAAAAATTGCAGAATTATGTACGACGCAATCAATGAGACCAACGCAAAAATTACAGACTCCCCGATAAATTGTAAAAAAACCTGCCATCGGCTGGCACCCATTACTTTTCTTACTCCAATTTCCCTGCTCCGCTTCAGTGATTTTGCAATCATCAGGTTTGTATAATTTAAGCCTGCCATTAATAAAATTGCAAAAGCCAGTATTCCTAAAAATAATAATACTAGTTCAGGCAAGGCTTTTCCCATATTATTTGATAAGATGGGGCCGGGAGAAATTTTTGTTAGTGATTGCAGGTAAAACTCATAGCCTTTATCTCTTGTTTCTAATTTTCTGCCAGTATAA
The DNA here is from genome assembly GCA_031362085.1 of Bacteroidota bacterium. Lineage (GTDB taxonomy): Bacteria > Bacteroidota > Bacteroidia > Chitinophagales > Chitinophagaceae > VBAR01. The sequence continues at coordinate 7,415 of JANLSA010000128.1, forward strand.
TTTTTACGATTGATTTCCGTTAATGCAGATTTTATTTCATTCAGTTTTTTTCCTTCTTTAATTTTTACATACACATAACTGGTATAATAATTATTCCAGTTATCCAATGTTTCCATTACCGCCTTTTGCTTTTCCAATAAAGGCAAAGCACCGGAAGAAGCAATGGCTTCAAAATCAAAATGTGTTTTAGCCGTTAATTTTTCAAAAACACCTTTAACAGTAAAATCACCATATCCTTTAAATGTTACGGTTTTACCTAATGGGTCTTCATTGCCAAATATTTTTTTCGCAGCATCCGGAGTTAGTATCACTCCATCCGGTTCATTTAATGCAGAAGATGGATTTCCTTTTTCCAGTTTAAAATTAAAAACATCCAGAAAAGAAGCGTCTGCAAAAAAACCATGAATGGGTACAGTAACATTTTTATAAACTGCATCTCCATTTAACTGGTTGTTGATTCGCACAACACTTTCAGAAAAAGAATATCCATCTTTTATAGCAGTACCCAAGGCAAAAGGTGCTGATGCATAATTTTCGCTGCTTCCTTCAGTACGAATGGCTTTTGTATTTATTCTGTAAACTCTGTCAGCATCTTTATGAAAATTATCGAATGCATATTGTTCTTTAATAATCAAAATTATCAAGAGTCCCAGCGACATGCTTACGGCTAATCCAAAAACATTTATGAATGAAAAGACCGGGTTGCGGAAGATATTCCGGACAGATGTAAGTAAAATGTTTTTTATCATATAAATTATTTTATTCTGTTCGTAAACCTGCCGGCAGGCAGGTTTTTACCCATCGCTTTATTCTGTTCGCAATGACTTCACCGGGTTTGCAACTGCAGCTTTTATTGCCTGGTAGCTCACGGTAAGTAATGCCACTATTATTGCCAGTAATGCTGCAGAAACAAAAATCCACCAGCCGATTGAAACACGATAGACAAAATCCATCAACCATTTATTCATTACCCACCAGGCAATGGGTGATGCAATAACCAGGGCAATCAAAACCAGTTTCAGAAAATCTTTTGAGATAAGTGCAGTGATGCCTGCTGCAGATGCGCCTAATACTTTTCGGATTCCGATTTCTTTTATTCTTTGTTCAACACTTAAAGTTGCCAATGCAAACAAACCCAGGCAGGAAATAAGGATAGCAATAAAGGCTGAATAACTGACTATCTTTTTCCATGTTTCATCTTCTGCATACCGCAGCTTAATCCATTCATCCATGAAGCTGTAATCAAGTGTTGAGTATGGCAAAATACTTTTAAACGTTTTATTTATTTCTCCAAGCGCTGCTGTTGTTCTGTCCGGTTCATACTTTATATATGTATTCAATAATGAGCCATGTTTGTCAAGAGAAAAATAAATAGGTTCAATTTTTTCTTTAAAATCAACCGAATGATAATTCTTCACCACGCCAACAACATAATTAGGTTTATTCTTTTGTCCGTTCCTTTCAATAACCTGGCCAATGGGGTCCCGGCTTTTATCCAGGAATGTTTCCACAAATGCTTCATTTACCATACAGCCTGAAATTGTATCAGCAGGATTATTATAACTCAGGTATCTTCCTTTTAAAAGTGGAATCTGAAGTAACTGAAGATAATTGTCATCGATTACTTCAAAGTATGTCCAATCGGTTCTTTTCTGGTTAATTGAAAAAATTGTTTTGTTCCAGTCTCCCGCCTTTGCTGCAAAAGATGCAATGGAAGGTTCCCTCAATAATTCATTTTTTAACCGTTGCAACTCTGCCGGTTTACCCCATGGGAACTGAATCCGGATAACGTTTTCATAATTATAACCAAGGTCAGACTTTGTCATGTAATTGAACTGCTTGTTAAAAACCAGTACACAAATAATAAGACCCGCTGCAATAACAAACTGCATAACCACCAGTGCCCGGCCCAGGATATTTTTTCCAGATAACCTGAAACGGCCATATAATGTCTGTACCGGTTGAAAGCCTGATGCCATAAATGCCGGGTAAAAACCTGCAAGGAATGTGACTAATAAAAGAAGACCGGTAAATATTAAAATAATACCCGGCTGAAATAAATAAGAAATTTCAAAATGTTTTTGTGAAATTTCATTAAACGCCGGTAAAAATAATTTTACAAGAAATAAGGCCGGTATAAAAGCAATCAGTGAAACCATAAATGACTCTGTAAGAAACTGAAAAACCAATTGCTGCTTTGAACTTCCTGAAACTTTGCGAATGCCAATTTCTTTGCTTCGTTTCATTGACTTCGCCAGTGAAATATTTACAAAATTGATACAGGCTATAAATAAAAGCAGGATGGCAAGCCCTGTAAGAATATAAGAATATTTTGAATCGCTCCAGTTCTGAAGTCCATTCGATGCAAAAAAACGGTCATCAAGATGCATGGAATAAAAAGGCTGCAGCGAATGAGTTAATTGTGATTTTCCAAACTGTTTCTGAGATGCGGCCCATTTTTCACCATTATATTTTTGAAAGACCTTCCAAAGTTTTTTCTGAACTGCAGCAGCATCAGCTCCTTTTGTTAACAGAAAGAATGTATTCAGGTGAATGGTGCTCCAGTCATTTTGTGCTTTCGCAAATTCAACAGGGTCTTTGGGGCTTTGATTATCGAATGGTATCAGCATATCAAACCGGATAGATGAGTTGATGGGTGCTTCTTTAATAATGCCTGAAACAATAAACGGTTCGAAATCTTCATCCACTTCAATCTCTACAGTTTTACCAATTGGATTTTCATTACCAAAATATTTTTTAGCTGTTTCATCGGTCAATACTACTGAGCTGATTTCTTTCAGCATGTTTGCAGGATTGCCTTTCAGTATTTTAAAAGAAAACAGTTTAAAGAATGTTGTATCAACAAACAATACCTGCGACTCCAATCCTTCTGTACCTTTTTTAGTAAGCATCGGCCATCCTTTTAAGCGGCAAAAGTTTTCTATCTCCGGAATTTCAGCTGCAAATGCAGGACCATGCGGGTATCCTGAGTTTCCATTTCTTCGTTCATTGCCTGATGAGTCAACTGAAGTTTGTACGAGCCGGTAAATCCTGTCACCCTTCCTATGAAACTTGTCAAAACTGAATTCATCATTAACAAATAAAAGTATCAACATCACGCAAGCCAGTGCAATGCTTAATCCACTGATGTTTACAAATGACAACATGCGGTTCCGCAGCAGACTCCGAATGGCAACTTTGATGTAGTTCTTAAACATATTTATTCTTTTTATTCAGCTCTTAATGTTTTTGCAGGACTTGACTTTACTGCCTGCCACACTTTTATACCTGATGTAATTCCGACTATAATAAACAATACAATTATGGAATTGATTAGTGTTGATGTTTCAATACCTGAATTAACTCTGAAAATCATATCAAGCAAAAGCTTTGTAAGTGAATAGCCACCATAGCAACCCACTGCAGATGCAATAATAAAAATCCAGAAATAACCGCGGTTGACTAAAACAAGAATATGTCCCGGGTTAGCTCCGACCACTTTCCGCAGGGCTATCTCTTTCATTTTTTTAAGAACCGTAAGTGAAACCAATGCAAACAAACCGGTTGCAGTAAGTAAAATTGAAATGATAGCGAACCAGGAAAATATTTTAGCAATGTTTTTAGTTACCTGGTATGCTTCAGCTTTTATTTCATTCTGATAAAACCCGGTGTAAGGCTTTGCTGGAAATATTTTTTTCCATGCATCCCTTGTTTTGGAAAACACTGTTTCTAAATCTGAAGTCCTGGCCTGTATAACAAGAAACTGGAAACGATTTTCTTTTGTTAGTTTCATTACAACCGGTTTCAGTGGGTTAAATAAACGGTCAAGATGAAAGTCTTTCAATACGCCGACTACTGAATAGTTCAAACTATCAATAAATATTTTTTTACCCAGGGCTTCTTTATCCTTCCAGCCATAACTGGCTGCCATATTTTGTGTGATTAAAATTGAGTT
>JANLSA010000303.1:0-1607 GCA_031362085.1 Bacteroidota bacterium
TGTTCCAACCGATGGCGGATTTGCCAATTACGCCAGTAGAAAAATCTTCAAAGAAAAAAATATTCTTATCAGTTGCAGCAGCATTGCTAGCATCAGAAGCATTATTAACAACAACCGGTTCTTTGTATGTTGATGAACGAAGCGGTTTGTAGGTAATGTCTTTTACTTTCCCTGGATTAAAAAAATAATCATATACATAGCCGAAATTAAAATTAGTCAGTATTGATTCATGTAAGTGTAAATAATACGGCTGGTTGTCCATTCCCCATTCCCACCGGATAACAAGCCATTGGGGCTGGTCTGTTTTGCAAAGCTCCCGTGCTGTCTCTTTTACTTTTAAAATGGGAAAAGTGGTCTGTGTTTCTTTGTTGTCAAACATATCATCATAACCTTCTTTTGCATTTACAAAACTATAAAGATTAATTTGGGTACCAAGTTGTAATTCAGCAATGTCATTCCATTTGTTTTTATATTTTTCTTTTAACCTGGCAAGGTTTTTTTGTGCTAATGCAAAATTTTCTGCTGATGTAGGATCTACTTTTTGCCAAACCGAAAATTGCTTTTCAGCTTGGGTAAAAAACTCACCAATAGTAACTTTCTCAAATGGAAGTGCTTCATTGTCTTTGGTCATAATGACAACATATTGTGCCGCAACCATAGAAGCTTTAGGTGGTATAAAAAAATGTTTGTACCCCTTAATGTTTTTGTGGTTATCGAAGCCCAGTAAATTACTTTTGGCTTTGTCATCAGTATTATATCCTTTTGAATTATGTTTAAAATCAGGTAATATAAAATAGTATTCTTCGGTGCTTGAAATAAATGATACTGGCTCGCTGATATATTGCAGTTGATTGGCTTCTATTTGCCAATAATCTCCAAGGCTGTTTTGCGGTACAAATTTTCCAGTTGCATCTTTCTTTAAGAACATATACATTTTTGAAAAAGCTCCATACATATGTGGCAGGGCCGCCAGGTGCTGGTTTATTGCATTGCCCAGACGGCTATTTGTACCGCTGAATTTTGGTATGGCATTTTGATAATAACCCGCATCACCTAAGCAGCCTTTTGGCAGATAAGATTGTTGCATCCATTCTACAAACTGCTGGCTGTAGCCAATTTGTTTGGTACTATAGGTTCTATTGCCCAGGGTTTTTCCTTTTGCTGGCGTTGGGGGGTTGTAAATTTTTATCCAGCCAATGTTTATGTCAGCAATGCTTTCCAGCGTAAACCCAATGCGGTCTCTATACACTTGTGCTTGTGAAGCAATGCCAATTGCAAAAAAGGGAAGAAGAAAAATTTTTTTCATAAAATGCATTTTATAGCCCAATCTTTCCTTTGACTTTATTCAACATTGATTTTTTTGTTTTGACGGAGTCAGTTTTAATTTTGTTGCTGGCCGTGCCAGGTTTCTCAGGCTCCTCAGTTTTATTATCTGTATTCGTAAGTGTTACTGTCTCATCGGGTTTACTATTAGAAGCAGTTGTGTTCGCAGGGGTGTTGATTGTGGCTCCCGCCATTTTTGTTTTATTGGCAGAAATAATTTCTCCTTTCATCCAATCTTTTACAAAAGCTGTTACCACATCATTTACTTCTTTACCTGCACGGTA
>JANLSA010000323.1:0-5227 GCA_031362085.1 Bacteroidota bacterium
CGGCTTCGAAGAAGCCGAAAAAAGCTCCATTGTCTTTAACGGAGCTTTTTACTGGTAACCATCCGTCAAGCTATCGCCGTATGGCTCCTCTTTGCCATTTTAAAAATAAACTAAAAATTATTTGTTTGAGTCATAGAAATCGGGGCAACATACAAATCAGAAAGCAAAAAAAGCCGCAAGTAATAAGTTGGAAGATGCAAAAAAACAACTTAAAGATTTAGAAAGTAAGACTAATAAAACAAAGGAAGAATCTGCTGCAGTAGATAAAGCAAAGAATCAAGTAAAACATTTACAAAGGAAAGCAAATGAAACAGGAGAAAATCATAGTCAAAAAGCAAAAGGGGGTAACTAAAGATGAATTATTTACTTTCATAATGAATTACTTTGGGGGTACATATATAGAACAGGTCGTTGCTTCAAATGAAATTGACGCAATGCATTTGTGGATACAATGTCTTAAAATATCTGAGATAAAAGGGTTTAGTATTTTAGACCAGAAAAGAATTATAAAAAACAATTTTGATGATGAAATACCAGTACCAATTAAGAGAATGAGGAATGTTTGGTTTTGTTTGGTGAATACAAAGAAAGGATATGGGCATGTAAATATTATTAAAACTTTTAAATAGTGGATTCAGTTCCCCCGTTCTTCGTAGTATGTTGAAAAAAATTAAAAATGTTGACTCTCGTTATGTTTAGTTTTTAACTAAACATCGGCTTCAAAGAAGCCGGAGTTGATTATACACTTTATTTTTTTAGAAACGTATTTAAAAACCCCAACACATCCACCCTATCCGCATAGTCATCAACCAACGGGCATTGTGCTTTACCAAAGGGTATAAAATTTTTACCAACTATACATTGCAAATCTGTATTTTTTTCTAAATCAGTTTTTAATAAATCCAGATTAGAATAAAATTCATAGTTCAACTGGCTGATGGGGGAAAATACAGACTTGTTTTCTGAAAGAATGATTGACTCATTAGACATATAATATTTACCGCCAATGATGAGTGCTGCAAGTTGATAATCATAATTGTTTTTATACTTACCATGGTTTGCCAGGTAATTATATTTTTTAAATGTCGCCAGCATCGGCACAAAATCATAATTCTCCGGCATATAAATTTTGGTCACATTCCGGCAACCCAATCCAAAATATAAATAAACATCATTGGCTAATTGTTCAACTTCATCAGGGGTTTCTTTTCCGGTTAATACAGCAACCGAGGTTTTATTTTTCCGGATTATATGCGGGTATTTTCCAAAATAATATTCGAAGTAGCGGGATGAATTATTGCTTCCAGTAGCAATATATGCGTCACAACCTTTCAGCATTTCTTCAAATTGTATAAAAGATGCTGCTTCTTTTTCCCATTCAATTATTTTGCCGCATAAATGTTTAATAAGTGTTTCATCTTTCGATGAAGCTTTGATGATGGACTTATGTCCGCTGATAAATACGGATAGAAAATCATGGAAGCCTACGAGGGGGATATTACCAGCCATTACGATGCCGACCGATTTAATATTTAATATTTCAGATTTAATATTTTTTGACCAGTCATTCAATATTTCCAGTTTCAGGAATTTAGTAGCAATGTTGTTTGTGGCCATTTCTATAAATTCGGGAATAAACCAGCCATTCATTTGCGAGGCTCTTTCTTTTGCCGCCGCCCATTCTTCATCGTCCGATAAAATATAACTGCCTAATTTTGATAATAAATCAATCCGGTATTGTAAATTCATCGGTGTAATATATATTTGACCACAAATTTAGTTTGCAACCCCTTAAATAAATTTTTTATGGCAATTAAGATTACCGAAGAATGCATCAACTGCGGTGCCTGCGAACCCGAATGTCCGAACAACGCTATTTATGAAGGCGGCGTAGAATGGGCTATCAGTGATGGTACTACAGTAAAAGGAAATTATACTTTATTAGATGGTACGGTTGTGGATGCTGATGCAAAAAATGCTCCCGTATCTGCAGATATTTATTATATCACACCTAATAAATGTACTGAGTGCCAGGGCTTTCATGAAGAGCCACAATGTGCCGCTGTTTGCCCGGTTGATTGTTGTGTGCCTGATGAAATGTATGTGGAGACTGTGGATCAGTTGATGAGTAAAAAAGCTTTAATGCATATTTAGAATGTGCTTTTCGTACTTCCGTGGTGGGAAAAGTTGTGCAGAAAATTAATAACTTTTGGAAGTTTTTTTTTAAAAGCATCATAACTTTATGAAAAGGGTTTTTATATACTAGCAGCGTTTCGCTGCGATTAAAATGGCGGGTGATATGTTCCGTCAGTAAAAAGGTGAGGGCAATACAGTCTTCACCTTTCTTATTTCTCCCTCTCTGCCAGGAGAGGGCCGGGGTGAGGCGAATAAATAAATCTTTTTTTAGCATTTCAATTTTCCCTTTCTTGGTTTTTTAGTGAATATTTGTAGTTCTAAAATCAGAAGCTCCGAATGAAGAAATGCATAGCCCTTGTAACCGGTGGTTTTTCCGGTGAAGCAGTCATATCTTATAAAAGTGCCGTCACGATTGATAAAAATCTTGACCGAGAAAAATTTGATGTTTATAAAATTGATATAAACCGCGCTGGCTGGTTTTATGATTTGGCGGATGGTTCAAAAATTGAGATTGATAAAAATGATTTTTCATTGAACGTCAATGGAGCTAAAATAAATTTTGATGCCGTGTTTATTGGTATGCATGGTACACCCGGCGAGGATGGAAAGCTTCAGGGTTATTTTGATACATTAAAAATTCCTTATACCAGTTGCGATGCGGCCACCTCAGCCATTACATTTAATAAAAGATATACCGTTGCGGTTGCAAAGATGGGAGGCATCAATGTGGCAGAGTCAGTTCATTTATTTAAACATACTTCTTTCAATTGTTCAGATATACTAAAAAAACTTACACTGCCGGTTTTTGTAAAACCCAACAATGGCGGTAGTAGTATTGGCATGAGCAAAGTGCATAAGGCAGAAGACCTGGAAGAAGCCATTGAAAAAGCATTTAAAGAAGACGATCAGGTATTGGTAGAACAAATGATTCAGGGCAGAGAATTTACAGTTGGTGTTTTTAAATCGAAAGGAACAATTACTGTATTACCCATTACTGAAGTAATGACAGAAAAAGATTTTTTTGACTTTGAAGCAAAATACCAGGGTAAATCAACAGAGAAGACGCCTGCTGATATTGATGCTGCTTCAGCAAATAAAATCAGGGAGGCTGCGCAAAAAATTTATGCCGTATTAAATTGTCGTGGCGTGGTTCGGATTGATTTTATTTATAATAAAGAAATGGATGTTCCGTTTATGCTGGAAGTAAATACCATTCCCGGGCAAACGGATATGAGTATTATACCCCAACAAGTTCGTTCGTTGGGTTGGGATCTGAAAGATTTTTATTCAAAATTGGTAGAAGAAATAATTTAAAATATAAATAAACACCGTGCTGAAATTTATCACTCACCGTCCGCTTTGGCTTAATATTCTGATTGGAATATTAATTGGCATTGGTTTGTTTACTGTTTTTATTTTGTCGCTCAATTGGCTTACCAATCATGGAAAGTCAAGAACAGTACCCTCCGTAGTTGGAAAAAATTTTGATGAAGCAGTTATTCTTTTAAAGAAACAAGGATTTGATATTGTGGTTCAGGATTCAGTTTATGTTGATACCGTTGCAAAATTTACAGTACTAAAACAATTTCCGGAAGGCGATGCGGTAGTAAAAGTAAATCGCAATGTTTATATAACAGTAAACCGGATTGTACCGCCCATGATTGAAATGCCCAATTTAGTGGGGTATAGCTTTCGAAGTGCTGAATTGGTTTTAAAAAATAATAATTTAAAATTCGGTGACACTTCGTTCAAATCAGATTTTGCCCGCAATTCAGTATTGGAGCAATTGTTTAATGGATCATCCATTGCACCGGGTACAAAAATCAGGATGGGAAGTACAATCGATTTTGTATTAGGAAGCGGTGTGGGTGAAGAAGAATTTTCTGTTCCGGGATTGAGTGGGATGACATTTAGCCAGGCGAAAGATGTCTTGGAATCAAATGGACTGGTTGTGTTGCCAATTGTTGATGCGGGTGTTACAGATACTCTCAATGCTTATATTTACCGGCAAGAGCCTGACCGTTTTGATGATGGAGGAAAAAGGTTGAAAATAAGAACTGGGCAAATGATAACCGTATTTTTGGGAATCAATAAACCCGTAAGCGATACTACGAAGATAAAATTAGATCCACTTTAATACCTAAGTATGCAAAATATAACAGTTGAAGAATTGAAAGCCAGAATGGATTCGGGTGAAAAAATAAATCTTATTGATTGCCGGGAACCCGATGAATATGCAGAATTTAATATCGGCGGCCAGTTAGTTCCGCTGGGAAAAATTACTTCTATGCAGGCCGATGAATTGGATGAAATGAAAGAAGAAGAAGTGATTGTTCATTGCCGCAGTGGCAAACGAAGTGTAACAGCTTGTTTGTTTCTTGAAACGTTGGGTTTTAAAAATACAGTGAATGTTTTGGGAGGTGTATTGGACTGGCAGGCCAGGATTAGTTAATATGTTCAATTGTTTAAAAGTTCAAAAATTCTAATCTGGATACACTGAATTTCTTATTCACTACTCACTATTCACTATTTACAGCTTCACATTTACCGAGACCATAAAATTTCTTCCTGCCATTGGGAAATAATAATTTTCAGTAGTTTGTTCTCCTCCGTAGATATAACTAAAAGTATATCCATTTGGTTCATATTTTTTACCCAACAGATTATTTACCTGAAGTATAAAATCGATTTTCCCTTTCTTTTTAGTAGCATAAGTATAGATAGTTCTAAAGTCTTGTACAAAAAAAGGATTCAGCATTCGGTTTTTATTTGATGTATTGTCAAGGTATTGTTTGCCTACGTTTTTGAATGGCAAACTGATTTCAAAATTTTTATATGGAATAAAATTGAATGAGCCACCTGCCACAATACCTGGGGAGAGAGCAATATCTGAAGTTGAGTATGTTTTTGTTTTTTGTCCTCCGTTATCATAATCATCTATAAACTCTGTAAAATTTAAAACCTTGTTTTTGCTGATAGCAATATTTGCCGTTGCATTGAACCAAGAATTAAATTTTACGGATACCTGTATTTCTATACCCGCCCGGTAACTTTTCGGAATATTTGTTCTTGTATAGGCGCCCACATCATT
>JANLSA010000257.1:0-7731 GCA_031362085.1 Bacteroidota bacterium
ATGGCTGTAAAAGGTAAATGGACAAAAGTTGCTGATGATATTGTAGGGCCTGGTAAAACATTCTCTGCTTCCCAATATGAACAATTAAAAATCAGGCTGGCTAAAATAGCGGATCTTTTTAAAGATGCTTATCCACAGCCGCAGGGTATGGAAGCCAAATGGTATCGCTCCATTGGCGGCATTACCTCAATAAATAACGGACTTATTCCTTACCAATTTAATTCATTATATAAGTCGTGGTACTGCAATCAAAATTTGCATAAATTAATGCTGGCTTCAGAAACCGGCACATGGGCTTATGCTTTTGTAAATGACCTGCATTGGTTTATTGAGCAAGTAGTAGATTTAAAAATTAATGAAGTTACAGCCTGGTATTTACCTGTTAAAACGGGTGAATGGAACGGATTGACTTTATATGATGTAGGTAGTACTACTTACAAGCAACATAGGGCAGTGTTAATTACGCATGATTCTAAACCCTTATTTATTCCCGTTACCCGTTTGCAATATTTACAAGCCATAAAGCAAAAGTGGGATGATGAGAAAAAATCAGAAATAGCTCTTAATGATAAAATGAAAATAAGATCAGAAGAGGAACAAATTGCGGAAAAACAAAAATTAATGGATGGGTATGTTATAAGCTTCAAACCTGAACGAAAGGAAAAAGCCAAAGAAAATTTTCTTAAAAATTATAAAACTGATCAGCAACGCAAAGCGGAAGATTTACAAAGCAAAGAAAAAAGATATGCCGATAAAATAAATTCTATCAGGGATGTAAAAAATGGCTTTAGCAAAAATGAATTGGAAGAACCTGCAATTATAGACCCATTTCAAACCTTTAAAGGGTTTACTACTGAAGAAAAAGGAGGCAGAAGGATGGTGTTCATCAATACTGATTACTTCAATTTACAGTTACCCCGCTATGTACCGCAGTTAATGGTATTGTACTGGCGAACTGAATCGAATAATAATGCGCCATCACAATTTTTTAAACAAACATTTGAAGCAAATTTTCCGGTTGAAAAATTGAAAGCAATGATTGATAAATAATTTATTTATGAAAAAAATATTTCTTTACCCCGTTCTGTTAATTTCTGTTTTTTGGGTTGTAAAACCTTTAGCCCAAACGCCAAGACTAAATAATGCGTTTTATTTTTCTTCAGGAATAGTGATAGATAGCAAAGGCAATGCTTTTGTAACAGGCAAAAATAACAGGATAATAAAAATAACTCCGCAAGGGAAAGCTGAATTGTTTGCGGAGGGTGGTGATAATAAAAAGAATGGCAAAGGAAAAGTCGGTTTTTTCAATACATCGGGCATTGCAATTGACATGGCAGACAATCTGTATATAACTGACGGTACATTCATACACAAAATAACTCCGGACGCTACAGTTTCTACCATAGCCGGAATTGATAAGGCAGAGGTTAAAGATGGAAACCGTCAAACTGCCTCGTTTCTTCACCTTGATTATATCACCATTGATAATAATGGAAATATTTATGTAACCGATTATAAACCAGGCAAGGATTGGAGACCGGGCCAAATCGCCAATACATCATTTTATCTAATAAGAAAAATTACTCCTGAAGGCATTGTTACAACCCTGCAAAATGAAAATAAAGGTCCGTTGGTATTACAATATCCTCGTCGTATGGCATGTGATAAGGAAGGTAATTTATTCATTTGCGCAGCTTCCAGCCATTGTATAAAAAAAATTACACCGACTGGTGTAATTACAAGTGTTGCCGGGCAATGCGGCAAAACAGTTTATCATTCCGTTTACAAGGAAGGAAACATTAATACAGCAGAACTTACGTCACCTAGTGGAATTGCTATAGCTGATAATGGCGATCTATATATATCTGATGAACGCCTTAACCGGATTATCAAGATCGAAAATAACAATGTAACCACTGTAGCCGGATGCGGAAAAATAGACTTTACCGGAAATATAGCAGGAGCTGCAGAGCCCGGAGAAAAGGATGGCAAAGCGAAGCAGGCAATGTTCAATTCCCCTACGGCTATTGCTTTTGACAGGTCAGGCAACTTATATATAGTGGATGGCAGCAGCAAACTAAATAGCTATATCCGCAAGCTATCAACTGATGGTATTGTAAGTACTTTTTGTAAACATGTATGGAATGCTAAAACACAACAGTATGAAGAAGCAGACTGATAATTGCTTTACATTGACCGCCACTTTTATTTGAAACTAAAAATAATTATGAAAAAGATTTCTCTTCTTGCATGCTTTTATATTCTCTCTTTTGCTACTGTATTTTCTCAAACGCAGGCTGAGATAGATAAAATGATGAGGGAAGCGAAAGCGGAAATAGATAAATTAAAAAAAGACCCGAATAACAAAGAACTACTTAAAGATATACCAGACATAGACAGCCTGATGAACAATATGTCTAAAAAAGAAAATCAGTCAGCAATAAAAGATGCAATAACAGGTAACACTTCTGGCCTACCTGAGAAAAACAATAAACTTCTTTCCCAATTACCGAAAAAAATATTAACCAATACCGAACTCAGCGCTTATCTGCAAACGCTGCAGACACAACTTTGGCAAAAAATAAACTCTGGTTCTGCAGATTCAGCAAGGCTTACCGCCAATCAAATTGGAAATGATGGAGAAAAACTTTGTGGTGCTGCCATCCTTACATGGTTTAAAAATGATGCAGAGGCAGCAGTGTTATTAGCGATAAAAGCAGCTACACTTTCGCTGAATGATAATACTTCACTTAACAATTGTGCAGCCATACTTTCCATGGCAGGGTTGGATAACAAAGCTATTCCCATTCTCCAGGTATTATTACAACGTGAACCAAACAGCAGTACTGTACTCAACAATATGGGGCAGGCTTATACAAGTTTGGGTGAGTTGGATACTGCTATGTTTTATTTCGGCAGATGCATAAAAATTGCACCTACTCATCCTGAAGCAAATAATACAGCGACCATTATCTGCATGAAGAAAGGACAAACTGAAGCTGCAAAAAAATACTGCCAGCAGGCAATAGAAGGTGGATTAACCAGTGAAGCTGTAAAAAATTATAAAAAATTGCTTCCCGGAAACGATATATCTGAAGAAGTAGATGAAAACCCTTTCAGGTCTTATCCATTTAATGAACATGATTTTAAATTTCCTGAGCAATGCGAAAAAATAGATGATATAGCTACAATTGATGCTGAGTTAAAAGCATTAGCCACCATGTACCGGGCAATGAACAAAAAATTGCAGGATTATGCAGATGAAAAATTTCGTATATCAAAAAAGATGGCCGATCAGTTTCAAAATAACCCGGCCGGCAATCTGGAACTGGCAAACTCCGAAACTATTTTTACACGTCGTGCCGGATATGCATATCACAAAATTATTAACCCCTTAATAGATGCGATAAGAAAAATTGAAAAAAAACAATATACTGAAACAAGAATGCTGGAATCTGAGTTAGACGTAAAAAAGAAAGAGCTAAACAGGAATCAATCAGCAGAAGCAAAAGCCTGTGACCAAAATAATGTATGTCACGTAAAAGTGGTTGCTAAATATTGCCGGCTCACTAATGAATTATCTAATCAATACCTGCCCAGGTTTGCTGTAATTAACCGCGACTATGTAAAAAAAATGTGGCGCTATCACAAAGAAATGTTTGAGGCATTAAGTGTTTATGCACGGGTTGCAATACGGCCTGGTACTTTTCTTAAAGAAGCTAAAGAAGGAGAAAGGAGTATTTCTCTTATGAGCATTCTTGTAAATGGAAGGATACTGGGTGATGGTTATGAACTTCTTTATCATGATCTTATTTGCCTTGATAAAACAGCTGAAGAAATAAAGAGGATTGAAGAACTGGAAATAAAAGAAAATTATAAATGCAATCTGAATATTTCAGTACCATTGGGAAAAGGAATGGGTATGAAATTCAGTTGCGATGAATTTGAAATTGAAGGGGGATTGCTGATAAGAACAAAATACAATAAGAATTTCCGGTCAGGCCAAACAACTCTATATGCAGGCGCTGGAATAATCCCTGGTTTTGGTGTTAGTGCATCACAATACGTTTATGTATGTTTTGATAAAAACAATAAGCCGGTAGATGGTGGAACCCAGGGCGAAATAAGAGTGTTTGGTGAAAAGGTTTCATTAACAACAAGCATCAATACAGGTGTAAAATTTGAGCCCGGTCCATTAAAGCCACTTACAGATGTGCTTCCTTATTTATTCAAATAAATTTAAATCAATGAAGAAATTAATTCTGATATTTTGTTGTTATCATTTGCTTATAAATTCATTTGCACAGCAGCCCTGTAACGATGAAACCATCATGAACACAAAAGGCAGTTGGAAAAAACTCAATGATGCCAACGCATTTCCTGACGAAGGTTTTCCAAAGAGTCAATTTCCGCAGGCAAATAACCGTATTGATAAAATGCAGAAGTTATTACAGGCTGCTTACCCGGATCCTAATGGAATGGAAGCAGGCTGGTACCGGAGTATCTCCGGGCACCCGGCAGTGAAAGCCGGCCCTTTTGCTTATGCACTTCAATCACTTTTTCTTCCCTACCATTGCTCGTATGAAAAAAAAATTGAATCGGAGAGTGAAACCAGGGGAGGTGAAACCGGTACCTGGTTATTTATATGGGCCAATCAACTCAATAGTTGGTTTGCTGAATTCATTAAATACTATGTTATTCAAAAACAACCGGTGTACCTGTTGCCCAAAAAGATAGGTGCGTTAAATGGCTATCCATTATATGAGGGAAACTATAACCGAACCGGGGAAAGATATTCAAGAGCAATTATTTTAACACGTACCGGCCAATCGCCATATTTACCAGTTACCCAAAAACAATTTTTAAAAGCCTTTTTAAATTATAATGAAAAAAGATTTGTAAAGTCTTTGGATGCACAGGAAAAAAGGGTTGTTAAAACAGATGCGGAAGAAGATATCAGTAAGAAAAAATATTTAGAAACTCTTGAACGGGTTACGCCGGCTAACAAATTGGATAAGGCAAAAGATAATTTTCTTAAAAACTATGTTACTGACCGGCAACAAAATGAAAAATGGATTACGGAAATGAAAAACCGATTTGAACAGGATATGAAACCCGCACGGGAGCTACTGGCAGATAGTTTGAAACCAGCATTGCAGCAGCCTGCTATTTTAGATTTCGATAACCTGTTAGAATTTAAAGAATTTACTACAGAAGAAAAAGGTGGCAGGCAGCTGGTGCGGTTAAACCCGGATTATTTTGATATGAGTTTGCCAAAATATGTTCCTCAATTATTAATTGTGCATTGGAGCTGGGATGACAGAAAACCGGCTAACGAATGGAGAAACCGGATTGAAAAGAATTTTGATTTTAACGCTTTAAAAGAAATGTTAGACAAATAAAACAATCTCGCTAAAGAATTATTAAACAATTTAAATTAAACAATTATGAAAAAGTTATTATTTATTCTGCCTGCGTTTTTATTCACCTTGTCTGTAAATGCCCAGGGTACTCAAACCGAAGACGAAGTGTATGTCGGCAAAGGGAAAACATTTGGAAAGTATACTGGAAAAACTATTATAATACCTGATGTTGGTAAGTCCGAAAAAAAACCAATTACTAATTCAACAGTACTAACAGGGATTGTAACAGGAGGTGGAGTAGTTTCCGGTGGACAGGATACCTTAAAAAGTAAACTCGGTGGGTTATACTCATTTAATTTGAAAACAGCCGATGGCACTATAGTAACAATTGGGACAAGAGACAATGGCTTTACTGTTCCCAGAACCATTGAAGGCCATACAATTATTATAGAAGGAATAGATGCAGGAAGAAGGAGAAGGGATGTAAATATAAATTATCAGAAAGAAATTCAGTTTGCAGCAACAGGTATAAAAGTTATTGATTAAAAAATAGAATCAATAACTATTCTGTCATTATCATGAAGTAGCATAGCTACATGTTTATAAACAATTCAAAATGCAACAATATGGAGAAGAAAGTTAAATATGGTGTACATTTTCTTTTGTGTCTCCTGGTTTCGGCACAGGTATTCTCACAAACAGAAACTTTTGACATTATAACTTATACGCCACCTAAAGACTGGAAGAAAGATGCAAAACAGGGTGTGGTGAATTATACGAATGTAAACTCTACTACCGGCGCCTTTTGTGTTATTGCCATTTATGCGAGTTCCGCAAGTACCGGTGATGCTGAAAAAGATTTTAAGAATGAATGGAAAGAACTGGTGGTTACTCCTTATAAAGCAGAAGCCAATCCAAAAACGGAAACAGAAACAACAGCAGATGGATGGAAAACTGTTGGTGGAGCTTCATTGGTAAAAATGGACGGAGCCGATGTGTACATGATATTAAGTGTCTATAGTGGTTTTGGAAAAAAATTTAGCGTAAGAACCAGCATAAACGATCAAACATATGTAGGCGAGATAGATGCATTATTTGCATCGATGAAACTCGATAAAACAAAATCTGTAACTCCAAATCAAAACAATACCGGAACAGTGACAAAAGGAGGCTCAGGGAAATTTGGATTAATAAATTACACAACGCCGGATGGATGGAAGGAGGAATTATTCCGGGAAGGCTTATCATTAAGTCCTTCAACCATGTTGTCAAATGAATTTTTGCGTTTGCAAATTATGCAGCCACTTAACTTTTCAGGCAGCCTGGAACAAGCCTTGCAGAAAAGTTATGATGAAGCGGCTGCCTTATATAAAGGAACGAAGATGAATTTTGCCGGCGGAGCAGAATATCAAAAAATGGATCCGCAAAAATCTTTTAAAGGCTGGGAATATATCCGTGGAAAGGGTAGTATTCAAATTCCAAACGAAACACCCTATGCAGCTGAATATGGCCTTGATCTTTTTGTTATTAAAGTTAATAACAGGTTTGAAAGAATATTGACGTTGAAATCACATAAGAGTTGTGAGCAATCAATGTCAAAATATTATCCGGATGAAAAGCCCGAGTATAACAATGCCATTGAAAAATTTTTGTTTTCCCTTCAATTTACTGATCTGAATGACCCCGGACTAAAGCCCGGTACAATTAAAGGCGATGGAATTGTGGGTGTTTGGGAAGGTATTTCATTATCTGTTGGAGCCACATCTACCTCAGATCCGCTTGGAGTACGGTATAAAGTTTTTACACCCATCTTCTTTTCTAATGGACAGGTTTATTTTGGAACTAAATTTCCTTACGAAGGCCTGGATGAATTCAATACATGGATAAGAGCAGAAAAATACAGGCGTGACTGGGGAACTTATTCTTTCAGTAATGGGCGAGGTGTTTTAAAACTGCCATACGGAGATCTCCCGATGCGAATGGAGAATAACAAATACATCATCACAGTAAATAAAACGGATCATGCATTTCACAAATTAAATTCCGTAGATGGCGCAAGGTTCAGCGGAACCTATGTTATGAATGAAGCCTATGGAAAAATTCCAGTTATCAGTTTTACAGCAGATGGAAGATTTACTGATAAAGGAGCAATCAAAACTTTGTATCATGAATCGGATGATTGCACCAATCCGGGGCTGGCGCCGGGATCAGGTACGTATGAAGTAAAAAATCATTCAGTAGTATTTAGTTTCAATGATGGAAGAAAAATAAATGTTGCTTTCCTGGGAGCAGGATATGATATAAAAAATCAAAGCCCTGCCACTTTAGCTATGGGCACTAATGAAGATCAGATGAGAAGACAATAAAC
>JANLSA010000330.1:0-8882 GCA_031362085.1 Bacteroidota bacterium
CTGGATAAGTTTGATTTCGTTTGATGATACCTGGAGTGTATTTGGTTTTCGGGCAAAAACGGATGCAGACAAAAAGAAAGAAGCAAAGCCAAAAGAAGAAAGAGAAATTTTTAAATGGGTAAACCCACAAACCAAAGAAGTAAAATTGCCCGAAGATTTATCCGCCATTTTAAAGAAGAATAAAAAGCAGGCTGAATATTTTAATTCATTGTCTTTTACAAATAAAAAAGAATATATCGAGTGGATTGTAACTGCAAAGAGGGAAGAAACAAGAAATGAAAGATTAATTGGAACTATTGAGCGATTAAGTAAACAATGGAAGAACCCAAGGAATTTGTAGTATGAAAAGAGTAAAACGAACAAACAGCGATGATAAGAATTTCAAAGCCCTGATTGCTGAATTGGATAAAGACCTATCGGGCAGATATGGTATTAAACAATTAGAATACGATCAATTTAATATAATTGAAAACCTGGAAACAGTTGTAGTTGTTTATAATGATACTGGAGCTATCGGATGTGGTTGTTTCAAAAAATTTGACAGCCTTACTGTGGAAATAAAAAGAATGTTTGTTTCGGCAAATGAAAGAGGAAAAGGAATAGGTGCTTTAATTATGTTAGAATTAGAAAAGTGGGCAGTTGAATCAGGATTCAAAAACATGGTGCTGGAAACGGGTACGGCACAGCCGGAAGCAGTTCATCTTTATAAAAAGATAGGATTTAATATAATTCCTTGTTACGGGCCGTATATCGGGAATGAAGAATTCAGTATATGCATGAAAAAAAGTATAATTTAGAAGTTCAATAAATGCAACTCACCACTGAAATATATCAACGGATTGTATCTGCTAAAGTTTACATTGATAACAATTTCCAGGAATCGATCAATCTGGAGTTAATATCTCAGAAAGCCTTTTTATCCCGTTTTCATTTTCATCGGTTGTTCCGGCACATATATAAAAAGACACCGCTTGAGTATATCACTAAAAAGCGTATTGATAAGGCAAAACTTCTTTTATCTGAAAATAAACCGATATCAGAAGTATGTAATGAAGTAGGTTTTGAAAGTATTGGTACTTTCAGCAACCTTTTTAAAAAAGAAATTGGTTTCCCTCCTACTTATTACCGTAATATGGCCTGGCTAAAAAAACAGCAAGCTCAAGAGCAACCTAAGAAATTTATTCCAGGTTGTTTTATTGATTCATACGGGTTGGATAATATTTAATTGATAAAAAAGCAAGATTAAATAACGGGGCTTCATCGTTCCAACTTATTTTTATTTTCTAAAACAAAAGCTATGGTAAAAAGATTTTCTCACACAACACTTTATGTTAATGATCAGAATAAAGCCTATGAATTTTATGTAAATATCCTGGGCTTTAAAGTAAATACAGATGCTACGATGCCCAATGGGTTCCGGTGGCTTACTGTTTCAGCACCCGATGCCCCTGAACTTGAAATAGTATTGATGCCAGCACTGCACGATAGCATGAAAAAAAGTGAAGCAATGCCAGAAGGTTTAGACGATGAAACTATGGATGCTTTTAAAGTTTTACTTGAAAAAGGCGTACTAGGCGCTGGAGTTTTGGAAACTCCAGATTGTAAAGCTACTTACCAGGAATTAAAAGCAAAAGGGGTTAGGTTTAAAGGCGAACCTAAAGAACAGTTTTATGGAATTGAAGCGGTAATGTATGATGGATGCGGAAATTGGTTTAGTCTTACCCAACCTAAGGAAATGCCCGCTGGTGGATAACTGAAATAAAGTGTTTAATACCTGGAGGATTAGCGTACTTAAATAAAACTTCAGTAAACTTTAGCAATGCCATACTATAAAGTGTGGCATTGCTGTTATAATTTGCTGGAAAGAATTATGAACCGATGAACGGAGTACCGAAGTGCCGGCATAAACTGTCGCAACAAAAATTCAATAATAGCATTACAGCCCGCATGATGAAATTAATTTTCTTCTTTTTTTTCAGCATAGGCTTCTATTCATGCTCTTCAAAAATTAATCCGGGTAAACCAAATCTCAAAAACACAAATTTCAAATTGGATTCGTTGCCAGAATCTCAAATCAATATTCCCGTTACGATAAACCTGAAGCCGCTTTATTCCTTTACTGAAAAAAATGTTGATACGGTTTTTACTTCCAATAATTATCCAAATGACTGGATTCAGGAAGGATGTGATACCCGGTATAAATATTTTTTTAGAAGAAGCAAATTGCAGTTAAATGCCATCGGTAATAAAATGCAATTGGGGTTTACAGGGTTTTATAAAATAACCGGAAGCACAAGAGTTTGTGTTGCGGGCAAGGTGATTACTCCCTGGACACCGCCTTGCCGGTGTGGTTTTAGTGAAGATGAAAGGCGGGTGAATGTTTTATTTACCAACACACTAAATGTAACGCCGGATTATAAAATAAAACTGAGTATAAAAAGAGAAGAACCTGTGCCGCAGGATAAATGCGAAGTATGCTTCTGGGGACAGGACATTACTAATATAGTAATGAAAGGTTTGAAAGAAGAATTAGATACTGCAAAAGCTGCTATTGAAAAGAACTATGGAACCATTGATATAAGGCCGAAGATGCAAATGGTGTGGAATGCATTGAACAAAGTCTATAATTTACCCGGACTGGGGTTTTTAAAAATAAATCCGCAACGGATGCAGATAAATAATTTATATGCTGAAGCCGATTCGCTTAAGATATTCCTTGGTTTATCAGCCAAGCCGGTAGTAAGTTTTGAAAAACCTGCTGAAATAATTTCCGATGTGCCATATATGAATCCGGTTGGGAACTATAGTGGCTTTACTATTTTCTTAGATGCAGTTTTAAATTATGATTCACTCAACAACCTGTTAAATGATAATATTGCCGGCAGGCAATTTGAGATTGAAAAGGGACCGATTAAGAAAAATTTTAGAATAAAGAAGTGCACAATGATCGGCGCAGGCAATGAAAAAATAATAGTAAAAACAGAGTTTGATGGCGACGAAGAAGGAACTGCTTACCTGGTTGGAAAGCCATTTTATGAAGAATTGACTAAAACGTTTGTAATAAGAAATCTTGATTTTGATATTAAATCAAAAGATGCTTTATTAAAAGTTGCTGATTGGTTATTTAACCGGAAAATTGTTAATGAAATAAGTAAGTACACCCGGTTCGATCTCTCACAATACATCGATACGGCAAAAAAAATGATGAATGTGCAATTAAATAAAGAATGGATGCCGGGAATCCGAAGTGAGGGAAATGTGAATGATTTAAAACTTATCGGAATTTACCCTTTAGAAAAACATTTAATTATCCGGAGTAATTGCAGCGGTTATCTATCCCTGAAAGTGGAAACAATACCAGTTAAATTTTAATCCTCATTTCAAATTTCTTCAAGAGGCGTGGCTTTAAATGTAAAATAGCGTTGAAATACATAACTAAATACAATCAGTATTGCAGTTGTTATAGCTTGTGCAATTGTTGGATAAATATGCAGTAGCTCAACAAACAACCGCAGTATAAAATAATTTAAAACCAGGTTTATTACATAAGCAAGTAAGTAACGAAATATTTGAATTCGTCCCTTCAGTTTTGAATCGGAGAACACGACATACTTCATTAAAAAAAAACCAATGGGGAAACTGATTAAGAACGAAATAAACAATGCAGCACTATAAGGCTCTAGTACATAAAATGATAAATCAAGATTTTTTTCCTTAAGAATATATTTAAATGCAATATAAAAAGCAGATAGCCCGGCAAGGGTATTGAATCCACCACAGGCTGCATAACGAAAAGTCTGAAGATTCATTATCACCCGGAACGGAGGGTAAAAAAAATCTACAATGGGTAGTACAAAATCCCTGGCAGTATGAAGATGGCGGCGCATTCGTGACAAAGATAATTGTAAAGTTTATAGTTTCATGTTTATGGTTTATCGTTTACAGTACATTAAATTTGCCGATTAAGAAAGCAATATGAGTATAGTTGGAAATATTAGAATAACTGTGCAAAAATCCTTAAAAGATCTTTACGATTTTGATGCAAAACTGGATAGTATAACGGTAAGTGAAACTAAACCGGAATTTGAAGGCGATTATACAATTGTGCTGTTTTCATTTGTAAAAATATTAAAAAAATCACCCGAAGAATTGGGAAATGCATTAGGTGAATATTTAATTAAAAACAATGTTGAATTATTTACCGCACATAGTTTTATAAAAGGGTTTTTAAACCTATCAATTGCTGATAATTTCTGGACAAATTTTCTCAATCAGAATTTTTCAAATTCAAAATTTGGCAACAAAATGTCAAATGGCAAAAAAGTTATGGTGGAGTACTCCTCGCCTAACACCAACAAGCCATTACATCTTGGTCATTTAAGAAATATTTTTTTGGGTTGGAGTGTTGCAGAAATATTAAAAGCAAGTGGTTTCGAAATTATTAAAAGTTGTATAATAAATGACCGCGGTATTCATATTTGTAAAAGTATGATAGCCTGGCAGCTTTTTGCAAATGGCAAAACGCCAGAATCAACAAAAACAAAAGGCGACCATTTCGTTGGAGAGTACTATGTAAAATTTAATGATGAATATAAAAAGCAAGTTGAAGATTTAATCCGTACCGGTACTCCGAAGGATACAGCAGAAAAAGAAGCACCCATAATGAAAGCTACTCAACAAATGCTTTTGGATTGGGAAGAAGGCAAACCTGAAGTGATGGCACTCTGGAAAAAAATGAATAGCTGGGTGTATGAGGGTTTTGATATCACGTATAAAAAAATTGGAGCCGATTTTGATGTTATTTATTATGAAAGCAATACGTACTTATTAGGGAAAAAAGCAGTAGAAGATGGAATGGCTAAAGGAATTTTTGTAAAAGAAGAAGATAAGAGTGTTTGGATTAATTTGACAAATGATGGGCTGGATAAAAAAATTGTACAACGTAAAGATGGTACATCCGTTTATATAACCCAGGATATCGGATTGGCACAACAGAAATATGATGAATATAAAATTGATCAGAGCATTTATGTAATTGGTGATGAACAGAATTATCATATGAAAGTGCTGAAACTGATTTGCGAAAAAATGGGTTTGCCTTATGCAAAGGATATTTATCATTTAAGCTATGGAATGGTAGAATTAACGACGGGTAAAATGAAAAGCCGGGAAGGCACCGTGGTTGATGCAGATGAAATTGTTCAGGATATGGTAGTTGTATCAAAAAACAAAACGGAGGAACTGGGAAAAGTAAAAGACTTTGATGAAACCGGATTGATCGAATTATATGATACAATAGCTTTAGGTGCATTGAAGTTTTTCTTGTTAAGGGTTGATCCAAAAAAACGGATGATTTTTAATCCAGAAGAATCAATAGATTTTCATGGCTTCACCGGCCCTTTTGTACAATACACACATGCGAGGATTAAGTCAATTCTAAGAAAGGAGTCCTCTGTTATCGGTGTTCAGTCTGCAAACGGCAGTCTGCTGCCACTCGAGAAAAGTTTATTGATAAAACTTGAGCAATACACATCTATAATTGAACAAGCAGCCTTTGAGCATAATCCATCTGTTATTTCAATTTATGCTTTCGAAGTTGCAAAATTATTCAACTCATTTTATTCCGAACATTCAGTTATGAATGCAGAGACTGGAGAAAAAAAGTTGTTGCGTTTACAGATAAGTCAACTTACTTCAAATGTTATTGCTTCGGCTATGCACTTACTGGGTATAAAAGTACCAGAGAGAATGTAAATAAGGCTTCAGTCCTCTATCCGCAGTCAGTGTTTTAAGTTTTGAAATATCGTTTAGCTGGTTCAGTATTTTTAGTTCTATAAACTAAAAACCGCAAAGACTTTTAAATCTTTGCGGTAAATATTTTTAACTGCAAACTGCAGATTCATGATTGCTGACTGTTACATTCCCATATTCATTTTCTTCTGTTTATGTGCACCCAGGCTAGGGTCCATTTCAATCGCTTTATCACACAATGCAATTCCTTTTTCTTTATCACCTTTTTTCTGATATGCCATTCCGATCATATAAAGTGCAGAAGCATTTTCTTTATCATATTCAAGTATACGATCCCAATAATCAATTGCTAACTGAAACTTTCCTTTATAATAATATGCTTCAGCGATCATGTTGATTATATTCAAATCGCTTGGGCGTTTTAATAAGATTTCATTTAAAATAGTAACACCCTGATCAAGATTGCCAACATTCAAATAGGCAATACCCAGGTTTTCTAAATATTCATTATCTCTTTTCAAACCTTTTTCTGCAGCCAGCACAATATATTTCAAGGAATTTACATCATCATGCATAGCATAGCAAATAAGTCCAAGCTCATACATCCAATAATTTTTTGTACTGTCGAGCTCGATTGCTTTTTTAAAATAAGGGACAGCTAATTTATAATTCATCATATCAGCATAGCTATGTGCAATTAAATACGGTATCTCAGCATTTGAAGGATCTTCTTTTGCAGCAGCATTCAGGTATTTAATTGCTTCGCCATAATTATCATCATCATAATGAATTTTACCAATGTAGTAATCCACTTTTTCAGCCGGATCCAGTTCTTTTAGTTTTATTGCATACGGAATTACATCTGCTTTTAATTTGAGATTAAATGACAGCAGCATTAATTGTTTGTAATTTGCAGCAGTCGCATCCCCTAATTCAACTAATTTCTTGAAATGTTCCCTGGCGGCATTGTATTTTTTTAAATCGTAACAGGCAGTAGCCAATTCTGTTACAATCGCTTTGTTATTTGCATCGTAACGTACGGCTTTTTCAAAATTCTTATATGACTCCATCAATCGTCCGTTTCCTTTTTCAACTAAACCTTTTTGTAAAAAATAGTCTGCACTGTCAGCAACAGTAACTACTTGCGAATACATTTGATTGATGGAAGTCTGACTGTTGCCTAGTAGGGCAACAAAAAGAATCATTGAGGTGAATAATTGCTTTTTCATTAGGGTAGATATTAATTGGATCGAAATATTAAAACAGTTTCTGTACACAAGATAAAATTTCATTTTTACTAATCAAAGCAATCAGAGCAGATAAAGATAATAGCAAATATCAGATTCTACTATACCTCTAAGAAAATTATCAGCCTTACAACTCATACACATTCCGCTACAGTATTGATTCATATCAATTAAAATCATCCTGCTTATTCCTTAACGTTATACATTTCTGCTTATTTCGCTGCTGATAATCAATATTTCAGGTTAAGTATTTTTCACAAGTAATATTCCTTCAAAAGTCCGTTTCTTGAAATTTTAGTACTTGCGGCAGCAATGACTGTAATCGTTTGTTGTGCAAAATTTTTTCTTATAAATTGTCTTCCCTTAAACAATAACTGATCCAAACACTGTTAATTTATATTTTAAAATAGATTTATTACTTTTTTGAATACACTAAATATTCATCAAAAACTATTTAAAAGAGACTATTCCGATTTTGGTGTCTTTTTTAAAATACAAGCTTATTTGCCTTCCTCACAACTGAATAGTAAAAGAGACAGCTGATTATAGGTTGTAGAAACGTAAAAACAGAAATTTTCCCTATTTACCTTATCTTCGGTTTGCTATAAACAAAACCCGTTTTAACGTATATGAAATCAGTCATCATTCCTGTGGATTTTTCAGACACATCCTTGAATTCAGCAAGGTTTGTTGCCGCTATGCTTTCAGGACATTCAGATACAAGTGTTGTCTTATATCATAATTATGAAAGTGAAGCTGACCGGGATATTGGAATGAGTTATTTAGAAAGTTTGAAAAGAGAATTGCTTGATAAAGGGGACTCAAAAGTGGAATACATAATGGAAATGGGTGGCAACCTTGTAGAAAATATTGACAGGCTTGCACATACTTCCAGGGCTACCTTAATTGCTATGGGTATTACGGGCCGTACTTCAATGGGTCAGGTTTTAATGGGAAGTAATACATTGAAATTGGTTGACAACACAATTTATCCGGTACTGATTATTCCACCCAATGCAAAATATGAAGGATTAAGTAATGTTGCTTTTGCTTCCGATTTTTCTGATGTAAACATCTCCACTCCGGAAACTTTTATTTCTTTAGTGCTGGAAATGTTTAACCCCAAACTGCATATAGTGAATGTAAATCCTGACCATTATATTTCGATTAATGAACATTATCAGCAACAAAAGGAAATTCTGAAACAGATGTTTATAAAATATAATACAGAATTTTATTTTATCGGGATGAACGATTTTCATGAAGCAATTGACAATTTTATTAAAGATTATAAGGTAGATATGCTGATTACAGTGCCACGTCATCATCAAAGTGCCAAAAATATGTTCCGCAATACACATACAAAACGGCTTGCCTATCACAGCCACATCCCTATTTTGGCGGCACATCAGTAATAATTCTAAATTGTCCGTTTGCCGTCTTGCAGTCTTACTTGATAATGGTTATCTTTGAGCTATTAATATGCTGCAGGAAAAAAACAGAGCCCAACCCATTATTTCATTTGCGGAACAACTATTGCCGGCAAATTTTTACATCCCTGATTAAAGCAGGTATTGTTTTACTTACTCCCCCATTTGGTGTATTAATTGATTAGCTGAACTGTTATTTATTATTATGAAAAATGTAAAATTGATTGAAGTGCCTTCTGAAATAGGCGCAGGTACCCGTGGTGCAAGTCTGGGTGTCGAAGCTATAAAAATTGCTGCTTTGGATTTTATGAGTAACTTTTTTATTCATTTCCCTTCCGTAAACTTCCAAACCATGATATAAACCTGTACGGACAACAGCACGGATGGCTGCATTCATGCCCGGTGCATCACCTCCAGAAGTAAGTACGCCGATCTTTGAAACTTTTTTTATACT
>JANLSA010000362.1:0-7595 GCA_031362085.1 Bacteroidota bacterium
CGGACTATAATTGTAACAAGACTGATGAGTAAACCATAACCTAAAATTTGAGAGAATGAAGAATTGCCAAGATCTTTTATAATTGACGGTAATTGAAGTCCAATTAAAATAAAAACAAATCCATGCAATAAAAAAATCAATGTATCCCAAATTACCCTTGTCCGCATTCTTGCCTGAAAAGAAAAAACCTCAGGTGCCCGCCAGGATATAACCAAACCTGTGCTTACTACAGCCAGCACTCCTGACATATGAAATTGTTCTGCTGCGAGGTAGGATACAAATGGCGACAACAGTGTAAGGCTTGTTTCTACCACAGGATTGTTTTCTATTTTTTTATGGGCAAAAACAAACAAATAGCCAATGAAAATACCGATCAGGATACCAACACCAGCTACCAAAAGAAATTGAACGCCTGCTTTCCAGAATACAAAACTACCTGTAGTAACAGCCATTACTGCGTATCGGTAAGCTATCAAAGCTGATGCATCATTCACAAGACTTTCACCTTCTATAATGGTGATCACCTTTTTATTGAGCCCCAAACCTTTTATAATACCGGATGCTGCAACTGCATCCGGCGGAGAAACAACTGCTCCTAATACAAAAGCAAGCGGCCAGCTGAACCCCGGAATAATATAATGAGCTGTAACAGCAACAGCAACAGTTGTAAAAAAGACCAACGAAATAGCTAATGCAGAAATTGGTCTGATAGATGTTCTGAATTCGTGCCAGGAAGTTTTTGATGCAGCATCATATAAAAGAGGTGGAAGTATGATGACAAAAACAACTTCAGGATCCAATTCCAGTCCCGGCAATTGGGGTATCAGTCCAATAAGCAAGCCGGCTATAACTAATAAAACAGGATAAGGGAGCTTTCGCTTGTTTGCTATCGCTGTCAAACTGATCAGGATGGCCATAATAAATACTACAATTTTAAAATCTCCCATATTTCAATTTATTAAATGCCGAAAACTTCACCACATAAAAAAAAAGAAAGCTTGCAAACTATTACCTGAAATTTCCGGAAATAGTATAACATACTTTATCATTAATTCTTTTAAAAACTTCTCCATTAATTTTTCTAAGCCTGCGGAGTTTTCTTTTATCCAGTAATTGCCCTGCACTGTCAAAGTATTGCGGCT
The DNA here is from genome assembly GCA_031362085.1 of Bacteroidota bacterium. Lineage (GTDB taxonomy): Bacteria > Bacteroidota > Bacteroidia > Chitinophagales > Chitinophagaceae > VBAR01. The sequence goes on from JANLSA010000362.1 coordinate 1,143, forward strand.
GCGGAAAATACGTAAGCGTATAATATTTTTGAGAGCTTAAAAATGCATTTAGTGCCAGTGGTTTTACAGATATAAATATCAGTGAATTTTTTATTTCATCCACATAGTAATCATAATTATTAATCCAGGTGCAACGAATGAATTTCATTCGCTGTATTAATTCAAGAATTTCAGGAACATTGAATTTAAATTTAACAAGCGTATCGGTTAACCGGGGCTCGTTTATACCAAAATTATACAGATAGCTCAGTGAATCAGTTTTAATATTAAATGAGATGGTTTCGAATTTCCGGTCAGTGAATGCAATTGAAAAGGGATGCAGGCTGTTTAATCTTTTATAAGATTCTTCAATCCTGTCTAATACTTTTTGATTTTGATAATAGTATTTTGAAGAAATCGATTTTGATGAACAGCTCAGTAAAAAGCTTATCAAAACTGAAAATAAAACAGCCTCTGAAAATTTATTCCGCATCATTTTCTTTTTTTGTACAAGACGTAATTCCGAAAACAATTCTTTTTAAAAAGGCAGGTGATAACTGCCGGAGTGTTTTGCCACCATAATCCCAATAAACCAATGTTATGAGATTATTTTCCGTGCTTATTTTTTCTGCTACGACAAAATGGGTGGGAACACCCAGTTTAATTTTTACATGATTTTTTTTGTTGACAATTCTGTTATTGATAAATAAAATGACCTTACCTGTCATCATTTTTTCACTGATGTATTTAAATTGATTGCCAACCCGGGGCCGAAAAAGATCAGCCCCTCTTGCAGTTATTTTATACAGGAACAATTTTTTCAGCATCCGGTTAAACTTGGCATAATTTACAGATGCCCAGAATGTATTTTCATCGTCTGGATTATATTTCTGGTTAAAAAAATTCAGGTATCCTTTAAAATGATCGGCAAGTGATAAATACCACATCTGTTCGGCAGGCCTTATATCCAATACACCTTTATACCGCAACTGGCCCGCTGCTTTTTTTACAGTAGCTGAAGGATTGAAATCAACTTCTCCAAATGATGCTTTTCCTTTTTCATATAATTGTATCAGTAATTTTGCATAACCTATTGGATCATCCCGTAAGAATATATACGTTAATGCACCATATCCGCAAAAATTTGTTCCACTGCCGGGATAAATGCTGATGGGATTATAAATATTCGTTTTTAGATTTTTAAGAAATAATGCAGGTTTAATATTGATCCAGTACTTACTTGGCTCCAGCTCCTTAATTGAATCGATAAACAGAATAGCCTGCTGCTGTGTACTGGTTACAGATGTATCAAATGTATTTTTAAAATTTGCAAATACATTACTGCTATATAAGAAGTAGCAGTTAATCACCAATAAGAACAAAAAATGTTTACGATTCTTTCTGTAATTGAATTTGGGTATTACTGTCAAATAGATGTTTATTTTACTCATTGAAGAATTGTAACACAAAAATAGTTGTCTTTGCAGACAACTATTAAAATTTTCAATAAGGGGTTTAATGTGTTTTAAAATCGGTAACCTGCAGAAAACCCAAATCCGGTGTTTTTGGCAGAAGTTTTATCATTCGGATCGCCTTCGTAATCCGGATTAATTTTTAAGAGACCCAGTTGTGCGTTTAATTGGAAAGAAATTTTTCGGGTGAATTCATACCCAAAAAGAAAATTAGCACCTGCATCCATCGGTCTGAAATAAACAACATTATCCGGGTCTGAATTCCGTACAGTTTTTTTAAATTTAATTTTTTCAGTTATACTTGATCCGCCACCTTCATATTTTACATCACCGCCAATACCAAAAGCAACATAGGGTCCAAAGCCGAGCAACAACCGGCCAGTTCCCAGTGCCGGTTTGTACAATAAATTGAACGGCACTTCCAAATAAGAAATTTTTACAGTTGTATTAAAAGTTTGTCCAACGATTACATCTTTATTTTTTGCTCCTTTAATTGTATATAGCAGCCCCGGCTGAAAATAAAATCCAGGTGCTACCGGTATTTCTGCATTGAAACCGATATTAAATCCTGTTAACATATCATTTTTTAATTTATCACCGTTTGCATCTTTGCCATTTATGTTTTGAAAATTTATGCCACCCCGTAATCCAAAACTTGTACCGGTGGTGTATTCCTTATTTTGCTGTGTATAAGAAAACAGTGTGATTAAAAATAATACGGACAGAAGACTGATTCTTTTTTTCATTTTTATTTTTTTGTTTAAACTGAGGTTAATTTTTAATAATAGGTTTGATTAAATTATGAGTACTTTTTTTAATTGGTACCGTTTTTTGCTGCTTCTTTAGCTGCATCTGCTTTCATTTTTTCATTTGCAGTAACCAGAAATTCAACTCTTCGGTTTTGTGACCGCCCATCTTCTGTTGTATTTTCATACTTAGGCGCCGCTTCTCCAAATCCGTGAATAGTAAGTCTTGAAGTTGTAACCCCAATTGATGCCAAATGACTGCTAACAGCCATAGCCCTCCTTTCAGATAAAGCAAGGTTATATTTTGCGGTTCCTTTACTATCTGTATGCCCCTGTACTTCGATATTGGTATCTGGATATTTTTCAAGAATCAGTTCCAGTTTTTTTAAATTGGTTTTTGCTTCTGATGAAAGTATGGATTGATCGAACCCAAATAAAATTTTATTGTTAAACTCAATAACGATACCCTCACCTACACGAACTACCTGGGCATCTGGAATTGCATTTTTAATTTCTTCAGCCTGCTTATCCATTTTATGCCCGATAACAGCACCTGCAACGCCTCCCACCGTAGCTCCAATAATAACACCCAATACCGTGTTACCGGTTGCTTTACCAATTACGCCACCAATTACGGCACCACCTGCTGTTCCGATTACAGCACCCTTCTGAGATTTATTCCATGTTTTGCAACCAACAGAAAAAAGAGCAGCTGAAATAACTGTTACCAATAAAATATTTTTCATTTTCATTTTTTGATTTATTTTAAATTTTTATAAATTCAATTGTTTATAGAACGCAGATACAAATTTTATTTTCTGATGGGAGTGTAATATGCCATCGCCTGAGGCATATAAGATTCAATTTTTGCAATTCTTGTTGCATCCGAAGGATGACTGCTTAAAAACTCAGGTGGCTTTGCACCTCCTGATGCTGCCATTCTTTGCCAAAATGGAATTGCCTCCTGCGGATTATACCCTCCCATTGCTGAAAAATAAAGTCCGTATTTATCTGCTTCTGATTCTTCCTTGCGTGAAAAAGGTAACATAACACCAACTGTACTTCCAACACCATAAGCCGTTAAAAAAAGATTTTGAGTTTCAGCAGGTTTATTTGCCAATGCAACCTGTAATGCAACTCCACCCAATTGCTGTAATAATGCCTGGCTCATTCTTTCACTTCCATGCTGTGCTACAGCATGACTTATTTCATGACCAATTACAACAGCTAATGCAGCTTCATTTTGAGTAATAGGCAACAGACCTGTATAAACCACTACTTTTCCACCGGGCATACACCATGCATTTACTTCTTTGTTGTCAACCAGGTTAAATTCCCATTGATAACCTTCCAGTACCGAAGTGAGTCCCTTGCTGTCATAATACGATTTTATTGCATTCGCAATTCGTGTGCCAACACGACGTACCATTTCTGCATCTTTATTGGTAGTAGTGCTTACTACCTTGTTTGCATTTAAAAATGTCTGATACTCTTGTTTTGCCTGTGCCTGCAATTCATTTTCAGAAACAAGACTTAATTGTTTGCGGCCAGTAACCAGGTTTTCTGAGCAACCGGCAAAAAGAGAAGCAAATAGAAAAAAAGAAAATATTTTTTTCATTTTATAAAATTTATTTTTTGTGAAGTGCATACTGATAATAATACAGCAGACTAAATTCTTTTAGCCAGTTATATAATTCTATATTAAATGCTTAACAAAGGTGGCTCTCTTAGTAATGATAAATCTTACACAACTTTTAAATATTCTTGTATCATTCACATGTATAAATGTTCAATAAATTACTTGCGTTTGAACTGGTAGAAAACACCTAATTGAAAACCCCTGTTGGTTGATTTCACAGAACCAGTTTCGTAAATAGAATTAAGCCCGATATTATATCGTGCATCAACTCCAAAACCGGATGAAGTCTGAATATACCCGGCCCCAATACCCAAACCGAAATCAACGGTTTTTAAATTGGTTTTAATATCTGAGCTGTTATTATTTACTTCAGATTTTGCACTGATTAAAAAACCAACCTGCGGACCTGCCTCCAACCTGAATCCATTTTGGAACATATACTGAAACATGACCGGTACATTTATATAATTCAGATTTAATTTGGTTTCAACATTTGCCACAGAATACTTTGCCCCCTGTACTGAATAAACTATTTCCGGTTGTATTGCAAATTGTGGTGCAAGATGGATATGACCCAGCAGACCCAGATGCAATCCGACTTTAGAATCATATTCTAAACTGCTGCTGTTTTTAATGTTGTAGATGTTCAAACCACCTTTAACACCTACGTTTACATGTTGTGCATTTGCAGTTGTTGTCATTAAAATGGCAGACAAAGCCAGGCTTAAATAAATTTTCATACAAGTTTTATTTTATTAAATTATTTTTTTTAATTCGATCCCCTGCTTTATAAATAAGCCTCTGTAAAACAGAGGCTTTAACCAAAACTAACTGCTGTGAGAAATCGTTTTTGTAATAATTGTTTGGTAAAGGTGAGTTGCTTTGTTAATTAATCTGTTACACAATGGAGAGTATAACTTGCATCATTCACAGGTCAGCTAATAAACTGTAACAACTCTCAAGAATTGGGTCTAATTTTTCTAAATAAACCTGCAGATTTTACATCCGATGACAAATAAGGGAAGCAATATCGCTGGTTACTTTTTTTTTAAAACTACGAATGAACTTGCATGTCGTATGATCCCAGTATTTTTTATTATAATATAGCCCGGTATAAATATCTCTTCTTTCATGGCGATAGATTATACACAGTACGATTAGTGATAATCATTTATGGTTACTCCGCTATGTGCAGCACTAAAAGCAAAAAATGCAAAATTCTGTTTGTCATCGACTAACATCATTTTGCATTTTTTTACAATCAATCCAGCGGAGAGAGAGGGATTCGAACCCCCGGAAACTTTCGCTTCAACGGTTTTCAAGACCGCCGCATTCGACCGCTCTGCCATCTCTCCGGCGCAAAAATAGGTTTGCACAACCTATCTGCAAAATCAATTCATGATTTTTTAAATAATACCTGAAGACTTTAAAAAATTATAACCATCAATCGACTTAAAAAAATATTCTCTTCTTGCTGCTTCCGATTTTGTAGTATATTTTTCGGAGTAATGAATAACGAAGGGTCTTCTTGCTTTAGTTGATCTGACTTTTCCTTGATTGTGATTTATTAACCTTTTCTCAATATTTTCACAATGACCATAATAATAACGACCGTCTTTACAGCTTTTAAGTATATAAGTGAAGTAAAACAATTTGAGAAGAATTACAACGACCCCCGGAAACTTTCGCTTCAACGGTTTTTCCCGAAGGGATTCCGATGGAACAAGACCGCCGCATTCGACCGCTCTGAGCCATAGGCTTCCCTATGGGACCATCTCTCCGGCGCAAAAATAGGTTTGCAGGGGTTATCAGCAAAATCGAAAGCCAATAAAAAAATTTTTTTGTTCGAAAAGTTCAACAGTCTTAAACAAAAACATATTTGATATTCCCATATCTTGCACACTTTAATTTTTTTAATAAAATTTAAACCAATGCAACAGGTAAAAAACGGTGATAAAGTAAAAGTGAACTATCATGGTAAATTAACAAATGGCGATACTTTCGATACGTCCGAAGGAAGAGCTCCTTTAGAATTTGAAGTAGGTGCTGGAATGGTGATTAAAGGTTTTGACGATGGTGTAACCGGAATGAGTACCGGAGAAAAAAAGACATTAAATATTCCCTATGATGAAGCGTATGGGCCACGTAATCCTGAAATGATTATTGAATTTCCAAAGGATAAATTTCCTGCCGATATGCCATTGGAAGTTGGTTTACCTTTAATGATGAGTGGGGCAGAAGGCGAACAATTTCAGGTAGTGGTTTCATTAATAAAAGATACATCAGTACTCTTAGATGCTAATCATCCGTTAGCCGGACAGGATTTAATATTTGATATTGAACTTGTAGAAATAGTAGGGGCGAAGCCACTTATTATTATGCCCTGATATTTTTAAATATTTTTTAGTTAAATAATTAATGGTTTGTGGTCTATTTCCATAAACCATTTTGTTTTGGCGTACATTCGATGCCCCAAATACCGAGTGTATGTTTTCAAATTATAAGTTCACAGCAGCAGAAAGATTTTTAAGGTATGTGCAAATTGATACACAAAGCGATCCACAATCCAATTCATTTCCCACTACTGCAAAACAGAAAGATTTAAGCGATTTATTGG
>JANLSA010000390.1:0-6808 GCA_031362085.1 Bacteroidota bacterium
CTTTTGCAGCTTCCAGGTTTTCATCAGTGGCTAAATCAATATACTCATCGCGGAAAGTAAGAATGGCAGATGGCTCCACTCCTATTAATGGAGTTTCGGGAGTAACAACTGACCGAAGCAATAAAATGTTTCTATTAGCAATCTTTTTTGCTGTTCTTAATAATCCTTTCGATAACCAGGCTCTGCCGCTTTCTTCATGCTGTGGAATAATTACATTGTATCCCAACTTTTCCAACAATAAAATTGCCTTTATCCCAATCTCAGTATCATTGAAGTTGGTAAACTCATCGCAAAAGAAATAAACAGTTTTTATTATTTGCTTTTTGCTTCTTGTTTCTTTTTCTTTATCATGCTTTTTGTACCAATTCTTTAAAGTTGTTTTATACAATTTGGGCATTGATCTTTCAATTGCAAAACCAGACAAACCTTTTACCCATTTACTTACAACTTTATTTGTCATTATAAAATTGTACATACCCGGCCATACACTTCCTAACTGCGATGATTTATTATACCATGCAATCAACTTTGACCGGAATGGAATTCCATTGGCATCGTAATAATGTTGTAAAAATTCTGCTTTTAGTTTTGCCACATCCACATTGCTGGGACATTCAGATTTGCAACCTTTACAACTCAAACACAAATCCATTACATCATAAATCTCTTTATGATCGAAACGGTTTATTTTATCTGAGTTAGTTAAAAACTCACGAAGAATATTTGCCCTTGCTCTTGTTGTATCTTTTTCATTTCTTGTAGCCATGTACGAAGGACACATAGTGCCACCACTCAACTGCGTTTTACGGCAATCCCCACTTCCATTACACTGTTCTGCATGTTGTAATATGTCTTGATTATGAAAACGGAAAATTGTTTTGAAGGCAGGCGTTTGTTGCCCCGGCGTATAGCGGAGCATTGTATTCATCGGCGGTGTATCCACAATTTTATTGGGATTAAAAATAGTATTGGGGTCCCAAACTCTTTTTATTTCTTTCAGTAATTTATAATTTTGCGCCCCCACCATCTGTTTTATAAATTCTCCCCGCAGCCGTCCATCACCATGCTCACCACTTAGAGAACCATTATATTTTTTTACCAGTGTTGCTATTTCTTCTGCAATGGTTCTGAACAACCGGTTTCCTTCTTCTGTTTTTAAATTAATGATGGGACGTAAATGAATTTCACCAGAGCCGGCATGTGCATAATGTACCGAATACAGATTATGTTTTTTCAAAATTTCATTAAAGTCCCGGATGTATGCAGGTAAATCATTCACATCAACAGCCGTGTCTTCGATTACAGGAACTGCTTTTTCATCGCCAGGCAAATTGCCAAGCAGACCAAGCCCTGCTTTGCGGAGTGTCCATATTTTTTTTGTATCAGCACCAAACAGTAAAGGAAAATGGTAGCCCAGCCCTGCAGCTCTCATTTCTTCTTCACATAGCTGAGCATCTGCAATCACTTCGGCTTTACTGTTTCTTGCAAATTCAATTACCAGTATTGCACCGGGATCTCCTTGTACAAAAAAACGATTCTTCATCTGCTCGATATTATTCTTAGTACACTCCAATATATAATGATCGATTAATTCGCTTGCACTGATATTATATTTCAACGCAATTAAATTTGCCCTTAATGACTCATCTATTGAATTGAAATGTACACAAAGCAATCCGGTTTCTTTAGGTGGCAACGGAACTACATTTAATTTTATTTCTGTTATAAAAGCAAGTGTCCCTTCTGAACCTGCAATGAGTGAACAGAAATTAAAATCATTTCCTCCGGCAGTAAAGGGTGCTGTTTCTAATAAGATATCAACAGCATATCCTGTATTTCTTCTTTCCACCGTTTTTTTTGGAAACTCTTTTCTTATTTCAACCTGGTTATCATAATTGCTTAATAAACTTCTTACGGTTTTGTAAATTTCAGATTCTAAATTATTGCCTTCGCATTTTAAATGAAATTCATCGAGGGCTACTGATTTAAATTCCGCTTCGCTCCCATCACTTAACAATGCTTTTACTTCCAGCAAATGTTCTCGTGTACTTCTATAAACAATAGAATTTGACCCACAGCTATTATTACCCACCATACCTCCCATCATGGCCCGGTTAGCAGTTGAAGTTTCGGGACCAAAAAATAAATTGAACGGTTTTAAAAAAAGATTTAACTCATCACGAATTACCCCCGGCTGCACCCGTACCCAGTTCTCTTCTGTATTTAATTCAATGATCTGAGTAAAATTTTTTGAAACATCCACAATGATTCCATTTCCCACTACCTGCCCGGCTAATGAAGTACCGGCAGTACGGGGAATTAACGATGTATGATTCTTATTAGCAAAAGCAATCAGCTTTTTTAAATCATCAATCGATTTTGGAATGGCTACTGCCAGCGGCATTTCACGATAAGCCGATGCATCTGTGGCATACAGGGTACGCATAGTCGTATCAAAAAATAAATCACCTTCAAGTGATGCAGCCAACTGTTTAAGAAATTCATTCATGTTTTTGAAAGTGAGCAAATTTAAAATGATTGGAGTATTAAACTGTTTTATTAGTTAAAAAGAATTTTGCCCCAGGAGGCCAATGTCATTAAATTAAGAAAAGACTGCTGTTTAATGTCACTCCTTCGGAGTTTTAAGACATTGTAATCTAAATTTCGTATAATAATTTCACCTCTTCGAGGTTAAAAATCCCGAAGGGATGCTATTATTATAGAAGTAAACCAACCTTCAGTTATCAAAATCCCAAAGGGATGATACTATAAAATCTTAGCTTAACGATATAGCCCAAGAGGCACGGAATGCACCAAATATTAAATGAATGATCAAACTGTAAGAAAGATGAATAGAATTCCCAGATGTACAAGAGAGTGACACAACCAAAGCCCAATCAGGGCTTAAAAGCTTGTAACAAAATTTTAAAAACTAATTCCCTCCATTCAGCCATATTCCCCTATCTTCGCCGCTCAAATTTGAGTCCGCAGTATTTTGTAAGTGAACGATTTTTTCTGCTAAGCAGTCCTGCTAAATAGTTAGTCTTCTTTACGCTGTTTGTTTCTCAGATATTTTTTAATTTTAAATTGAACGAATGAACATTTATGTTTCAAATTTAAGCTTCGCTGTACAAGACGAAGACTTAAGAGAGTATTTCTCTGAGTATGGAGAAGTAACTTCTTGCAAAGTAATTACCGACAAAATGACGAACCGCAGCCGTGGTTTCGGTTTTGTTGAATTAAGTGATGATGCAGCCGGACAGAAAGCAATAGCTGAACTGGATGGCGCAATGGTAGATGGCCGGGCTATAAAAGTAACCGTGGCTAAACCCCGTGAAGAAAGAACTGGTGGTGGTAACAACGACCGTCGTTCTATGGCTGGCAGTCGCTGGTAATCGAATTTGAAAAGGGTTCATTCAACCGGACCCTTTTCTATTTTCACAAAAATTTTTCTGCGATTTTTAAACTATTATCTTTACCAAAACACGGACTATGACCAGCGAACAAATAACAAAGTTTGTTGAAGAAAAACATCTTGCAATAACTCCTTTGAAGATTGATTTCAAAACCCGTCAATCTATTATTGGATTGTTTATTAAACATACTGACTACAGTGAACTGAAACCAAAAAATTTTTGGCGAATTGTTGCTGAGGCACGTATAAAAGAATACAGAAGTACTCAGGAGTTAAGCCTATGCCGCATTTTCAACGGGCAAGAGATAACTAAGTTGAGTGTTCCTAAAAATCAAACGGTTTAGTTTTATTTACTCCTTTTCCGGAACAAGCTTCCATTCTACAATGAGGCTTATTTATCCTGCACATTCGGGATTATGTAAACAATTAAGTTTTCTTAAAGCTTAGTTATCTATCTTTAATTGTAGAGAATTCTTTCTCTATCGGACAAATACCCGTTTCCGTAAATTATCTATGCGGCTTTTACTGGGGAAAATTTATTGGCGTGATAGTCATTTCATTAAGGCACGATAGTTGTTTTACGGTGGCTGATTACTATGAATACCCGTAGTTGGTGTATAGTTTTGCACCGTTGAACGATAGTTAAGAATGCGCAACTACGGAAACGAAAAACCTTTAGCCTGACCCCGGAGTTGTTTTGCAAGTTTTCAAATTCAAGTGTTATACGCTTTTATTAATTCCAGATTCCTGTCAGCCTTTATTCACGAAAAACACAAACATGAAAAAGACACTATGGAAATCATTTATTGCCTTTACTATACTGACACTTGCCCTGTCCTTTAAAACATATAGTGCAACAGATAAAGGTTCTTCTGATAAGATTACGAATATCACTGCTTTTGAAGTTCAGCTTCAACCCATGGTTACTGAATTTGTAACTGACTACTTAGAAAAGCATGGCGACATGCTTGATGCAATTAAATTAAAAAATAAATCCTGCTTTTCAATCATTGACAAAGTATTTGCAAAACAGGATATACCTCTTGAACTAAAATACCTCGCTGTAGTTGAATCGAAATTAAAAAATACTGCTCTCTCAGGTGCAGGTGCCGCCGGTATATGGCAACTGATGCCAGCCACTGCAAGAATTCTCGGATTGAAAATTAGTGGTAAGACAGATGAAAGAAGATACTCGTATATGAGTACGGTAGCTGCTGCTAAATATTTAAAGGCATTATACAAGCAGTTTGATGACTGGTTACTGGTAATAGCTGCCTATAACAGCGGTGCCGGTACCGTTTATAAAGCAATAAAAAAATCTGGCAGCCGTGATTTCTGGAAACTGCAGAATTTTTTACCAAGAGAAACAAGAATGCATGTAAAAAGATTTATTGCCACCCATTTTCATTATGAAGAGAAAGGTAGCCTTGTTACGCTTACAAAAGCTGAACGTGAAAAATACCTGGACGCTGTAAATGAAATTTTAAAAGAAGAAACAGAAAATAACTCCGATGAGTTACCGGTTGAAGAAAACAACTATTTCAGCTGGATAATGATTTCGCATGATGGTAATAAATTGAATCTTGTAGCGAGAAAGTAATTTATTAAAAGAATAAAAAATATTCCTACAGAAAGCCCCAACTCTCGTCGGGGCTTTTATTTATGAAGTTGCTTTCTTTTCTTTATTCTTTGCCTTAGGTTGCTCGGCATGATTCTCATTCCTAAATACTACCGTGTTATCAAATACATCTACCAGCACAGGATGGCTTTTATCAATATCACCTGCGAGTATTCTTTTGCTCAAAGCATTTACAATTTCTTTTTGTATCAAACGCTTCAGTGGTCTTGCGCCAAACTGCGGGTCATAACCTTGTTCGGCTAAAAATTCTAAAGCATAGTCACTAAACTCCAATTGTATTCCGCTTTCTGCAACCAACCGTTTTAAATTGTTCAATTGTATTTTTACAATGCCTTCTATTTCTTTTTTCATCAGGGGCTGGAACATGATAATTTCATCAACCCGGTTTAAAAATTCGGGGCGAATAGTTTGGCGTAACAGGCTCATCACTTCCACTTTTGTTTTCTCCACTACTTCTTCTTTATTCTGTTCATTAATCGAATCAAAATTTTCTTGTATAATATGGCTACCCATATTACTTGTCATAATGATAATTGTATTTCTGAAATTAACCACTCTGCCTTTATTATCAGTAAGCCTGCCGTCATCTAATACCTGTAGCAAAACATTCCAAACATCCGGATTTGCTTTTTCAATTTCATCGAGCAGCACAACACTATATGGTTTCCGCCGAACAGCTTCGGTTAGTTGGCCTCCTTCATCATAACCTACATAGCCGGGAGATGCACCTACCAGGCGAGAGACCGTATGCTTTTCCTGGTACTCACTCATATCAATACGTGTCATCATACTTTCATCATCAAATAAATATTCTGCTAATGCTTTTGCCAGTTCTGTTTTACCAACTCCGGTTGTGCCCAAAAAAATAAATGAGCCAATCGGTTTCTTTGGATCCTGTAATCCGGTACGGCTTCTCCGTATGGCATCGGCTACAGCAGTAATTGCTTCATCCTGTCCTATTACCCGTTCATGCAAATGATCTTCCAGCTTCAATAATTTCTCTTTATCACTCTGCAGCATTTTACTTACCGGTATGCCGGTTGCTTTAGCAATACTCTCTGCAATATCTTCTGCATCTACCTCTTCCTTCAGCAATCGTTTCTCGCCACTATCATTTATTTGCTTTGTAATATCAATTATCAATTGCTCCTGCTCTTTTATTTTTCCATAACGGATTTCCGCCACCAACCCATAATCACCATTTCGCTCAGCCTGATCTGCTTTTTGTTTTAAATTTTCTATTTCCGCTTTTGCATTCTGCACTTTTTCCACCAGCTCCTTTTCCTGGTTCCATTTTGCTTTGTACGTATCCCGGGTTACAGAAAGATTTGCAATATCCGTATTCAACTCTTTTAGTTTTACTGCATCATTCTCTCTCTTGATTGCTTCACGTTCTATTTCCAACTGACGAATCTGTCTGTCTAACCTATCTAATTCTTCCGGCATACTGTTCATTTCCAAACGAAGTTTTGCGGCACTCTCATCAATTAGGTCAATCGCTTTATCCGGCAAAAAGCGATCGGTGATATACCGGTTAGATAATTCAACTGCAGCAATTATTGCATCATCTTTAATCCGAACGTGATGGTGCGTTTCATACCGATCTTTCAAGCCACGCAAAATTGAAATCGCATCTTCCACATTGGGTTCGTCTATTATGATCCGCTGAAATCTTCTTTCAAGAGCTTTATCTTTTTCAAAAAATTTCTGATACTCACTTAAGGTTGTTGCACCGATTGCTCTTAATTCACCTC
>JANLSA010000409.1:0-3570 GCA_031362085.1 Bacteroidota bacterium
ATTTACATATATAGCTACAACGGAAGTAATTGCTTTGCTCAGACTCACTCCTGTTTTTGCAGAAGTCGATAAAAAAACTTTTTGTATCAGCCCTGAATCTATTCGTAAAGTGATAACAGCAAAGACAAAAGCAATTGTGCCGGTTCATTTATATGGTCAGGCTGCACCTATGGAAGAAATAATGGCGATAGCTAAAGAATTTAATTTGTTTGTAATTGAAGATAATGCCCAGGCAATCGGAAGTGATTATATTTTTAATGATGGTACAAATAAGAAAACCGGGGCAATTGGGCATATTGGTACTACTTCTTTTTATCCTTCAAAAAATTTAGGGGGCTTTGGCGATGGTGGTGCCATTTTCACCAATGATGATGAATTGGCTGCGAAAATGAAAATGATAGCAAATCATGGACAGAGCCGACAGTACTATCATGATGTAGTAGGTTGTAATAGCCGTTTAGATTCTATACAAGCGGCAGTACTTAATATAAAATTGAAACACCTGGATGAATATATAATCGAAAGAAGAAAAGTGGCAGATTATTATGATGCAGCCTTTTCAATGTGTAGTAAAATTAAAACTCCTTTCAGGGCAAAGTATACCAATCATGTTTTTCATCAATACACAATTCTATTAGTTGAAGTAAAAGATGTAGTGGAATACAGAAATGGTCTCAAGGAATTTTTAGCGAAGCAAAATATTCCGGCAATGATTTACTACCCGGTGGCCGGGCATAAACAAAAAATGTTTGCATCTTTTGCACAACAAAATTCTTCATTGCCAGTTACGGATTGGTTAACTGAAAGAGTAATATCATTACCGATACATACAGAGATGGATAAAGAGCAACTTGATTTTATTTGTGCAAAAATTTTAGAATACGTTTCTAATAAAAATTAAACTGCAGAATGTATAATAATCTTATTGAAAAAAAATCGAAACTGGCTGTAATCGGTTTGGGTTATGTTGGTTTGCCGATTGCTTTAGAGTTTGCAAAGAAAATTTCTGTAATTGGGTTTGATATAAGTGAAAAGAGAATTGAAATGATGCGCAACAACATTGACCCAAGCAATGAGTTGGAGTCAGAAGATTTTGAAGGTTGCGATATTACATTTACAAATTCATTGGATGTTTTAAAAGAAGCCAAATTTTTTATTGTTGCGGTTCCAACGCCGGTTGATGCCCAGAATATACCAGACCTTACTCCTGTAAAAAAAGCCTCTGAAACGGTTGGTAGGGTTATTAAAAAAGGGGACTATGTGGTTTTTGAATCAACCGTATATCCGGGATGTACCGAAGAAGATTGTTTACCCATACTGGAAAAATTTTCAGGTTTAAAAAATAAGATTGATTTTAAATTAGGTTATTCGCCGGAGCGTATTAATCCGGGTGATAAGAATCATACCCTCTCATCTATTATTAAAGTAGTATCGGGTTGTGATGCAGAATCCTTGGATCAAATTGCAAAAGTGTATGAGTTGGTAGTAGCTGCAGGTGTTCATCGTGCATCATCCATTAAAGTAGCAGAAGCTGCAAAAATTATAGAAAATACACAACGTGATTTGAATATTGCATTGATGAATGAACTCTCTATTATTTTTAATATGATGGGTATAAACACCTATGAAGTTTTGGAGGCTGCGGGTACAAAATGGAATTTTTTAAAATTTCAACCCGGACTTGTTGGCGGGCACTGTATTGGAGTAGATCCCTATTATCTTACGTACAAAGCAAATAAATTGGGTTATGATGCAGAAGTAATACTTGCCGGAAGAAATATAAATGATAACATGGCAAATTATGTTGCAAAAAGCGTTGTTCAGCATTTAATAAAAAATACCGGGGATATAAAAAAAACAAAAGTGCTGGTAATGGGTGCCACGTTTAAGGAAAATGTGAGTGATATACGCAATTCAAAAGTGGCCGATGTGGTGAAGGCATTGCAATCCTATTCTGTAAATGTGGAAGTAGATGACCCACATGCCGATTCGGATGAACTAAAACATGAATACGGTTTTGGTTTGACAGCTAAAATTGCAACTGATTATGATGCCGTGATAATTACCGTGCCGCATAATGATTACAAAGATTTAGATGAAAAATATTTTTCAGGTATTACAAAGGCAAATGCTTTGATTGCAGACCTGAAAGGTATTTACCGGAATAAATTTTCAAACCTCAAATACTGGAGTTTATAAAATGGCATTTTCAAATACATACATAAAGGGTTTATTGCTATTTGAACCACAGGTTTTGGAAGATAGCCGGGGTTATTTTTTTGAATCCTATAATGAAAAATCATTTAAAGAGCATGGAATTAATTTTCGATGGGTTCAGGATAATCAGTCATCATCCAATTATGGGGTAATCCGCGGATTGCATTATCAACTCAATCCAAATGCACAAATAAAATTAGTAAGGGTATTGAGTGGTGTTATTCTGGATGTGGTGGTTGATATCCGGAAAAATTCCGAAACATTTGGTAAACATTATTCTATTGAACTCTCAGCAGCAAATAAGAAACAGCTTTTTATACCTGCCGGTTTTGCTCATGGATTTTCGGTGCTAAGTAAAAAAGCAGAAGTAATTTATAAATGCAATGAATTTTATAATAAAGAAAAAGAAGCGGGAATTTATTATAATGATCCGGTTTTAAATATTGACTGGAAGATTGATGCCGGGAAAGAAATTATTTCAGAGAAGGATAAAAATCTCCCCTTACTTGCAGGCTGTAAAAATAATTTTGAATAAAAAAATTGATGGATGCAGCTATTAAAATACTAGTTACAGGAGCAAACGGTCAGCTTGGCAAAGAATTAAAAGTATTGGCTCCTTTATATCTACAATTTGAATTTATTTTTTTATCGAAAACAGATTTACCGATTCATCATTTTGAAATGGTGAGAGATTATTTTAAAATTTACAAACCTTCATTACTTATTAATTGTGCTGCATTCACTGCTGTTGACCGTGCCGAACAGGAAAAAGATTTAGCGATGCAGGTGAATGCTGAATCTGTTGGTGTGCTTGCTGCAATATGTAAAGAAAATAACTGCAGATTTATTCATATTTCCACCGATTATGTTTTTGATGGAATGGCAACAATCCCTTATAGCGAAGATTCACCAGTTAACCCTCAATCTGTATATGGCGCATCAAAACTGGAAGGCGAGAAGCAAGCACGGCTATTCAATCCAGAAGTATTAATTATACGGACTTCCTGGATGTATAGTGAGTTTGGAAAAAATTTTGTAAAGACTATGATTAAGTTGTTGAATGAAAAAAAGGAAATTGATGTTGTAAACGACCAGGTTGGTTCACCAACATATGCGGCTGACCTGGCAGTAACGATACTTACTATAATTGATAAATCAATAGTGACAAATACAAATTGGAAACGAGGTATTTTTCATTTTTCCAACAGGGGCATTATTAGTTGGTATGAATTTGCAATTGCTATAAAAGACTTATCCGGAAGTGATTGTATTATTCACCCGGTATCATCTTTGCTTTTTCCTTCGCCAGTTAAAAGACCAGCCTGGTCAGTGATGAGCACTAAAAAAATCGAA
>JANLSA010000410.1:0-6846 GCA_031362085.1 Bacteroidota bacterium
CCTCGGGTAGTGTGATAAAATTTTTCCCATCTGTTAATACAAAAACAGAAAGCTCAATACCACTCAAAAATTCTTCAACAACAACCCGCTTACTTGCATCACCAAATTTTGCCCGCTGAATCATTAAATCAAATTCTGCCAATGCCTCAAAAACACTTTCACAAATCACAACGCCTTTGCCTGCAGCCAACCCATCAGCTTTTAAAACAATTGGTAAGTTGTGGTTGCTTAAATACTGTATTCCACTTTCATAATTATCTAATGTAAACTCTTTGTAAGCAGCTGTCGGAATTTGATGACGCATCATAAATTGTTTGCTGAATGCTTTGCTACCTTCTAATTGTGCCCCGTCTTTTGATGGGCCAATAATATCAAGATGCTTCAGCTTTTCTTCTGCAATTAAAAAATCTGTAATGCCATTTACCAGGGGTTCTTCCGGGCCAACAATTACCATATCTATTTTTTCATCAATGCATATTTTTTTTATAGCATCAAAATCATTCACCCCTGTTTCCAGGTTTTTGCCACACTGCGCAGTGCCAGCATTACCCGGTGCAATAAATAATTTTTCGCAGAGTCTGCTTTGTGAAATTTTCAGGGCCAATGCATGTTCCCGGCCGCCAGAGCCTAGCAAAAGGATATTCATTTCTATGTTGGTTTTATAACTAGTAAAAGGCAAGCGAATATCGGACAGGAATGTGAAAGATAAAAGGGAAAAAATTCATCTAATTAAATTTCCTTATTTTGGCTAACCATTACCTGGACTTTACCTCCCTTTTTTTATTAACTAAAATCGATTGTATGAATCAAGCTGCGACTACAAAAGGACATCCTAAAGGATTGTATGTATTATTTGCTACTGAAATGTGGGAACGGTTCAACTTTTATGGTATGCGGGCCATTCTTGTTTTATTTATGACCAAAGCCCTGCTGTTCGACGATGTTTTTTCTTCTAATTTATATGGCAGTTATATAAGCCTCATCTATCTCACTCCTTTACTGGGTGGATATATTGCGGATCGATATTGGGGAAATAAGCGATCCATTCTTGTAGGCGGGGTGTTGATGATTGTGGGTGAGCTTATTTTATTTGCATGTGGAACGGTTTATAAATCTTCCCCCGAGTTGTCAGGCATACTTTTCTATTCGGGATTGGGTTTTATGGTAGCTGGAAATGGTTTTTTCAAACCCAATATATCATCTCTTGTAGGGCAGCTTTATAAAGCAAATGATACCCGGAAAGATTCAGCTTATACAATATTCTATATGGGTATTAATATTGGCGGAATGGTGGGCCCATTGATCTGTGGATTTTTCGGTGATACCGGCAACCCTGCAGATTTCAGATGGGCTTTTTTGGTTGGAGCCATAGCTATGTTGATCAGCATTATTGTTCAAAAACTTTATCACGATAAATATGTTCTTACACCGGAAGGAAAAACATTAGGACTTACACCGGGAGAAGATCACTCAGCCGAAGGCGTATCCAATGAACAGAAAAAAACTTTGGTTGCTCCTCCACCTAAAATAGCATTGAATCCAGTATTTATAATTGTTGGAATGCTCGCTTTTGCCGGTATTATGATCGGTGCTATGTATCTGGATACAAAAATTAATTATCTCTTTTACTTGTTGGCAGGCTCTTTCCTGTTTATCATATTTATTATTTTCTCAGATAAAAATCTTACAAAAGAAGAAAAACAAAGGATATGGGTAATGATCATCATTGCTTTCTTTGTGATTTTCTTCTGGGGTGCCTATGAACAAACGGGAGCTTCACTTACACTTTTTGCTGACAGGCAAACCGATAGAGAACTGTGGGCTGGTTACACTATGCCGACCAGTTATTTTCAATCATTCAATTCCGCTTTCATTATCATTTTTGCACCCATCTTCGCATGGTTCTGGCTCAAACTTGGAAGTAAACAACCAAGCACTATCAGTAAAATGGGTTTTGGATTAATACTGCTTGCTTTCGGTTATTTATGGATTGCATGGGGCGTAAATAATGTTGCAACAAAAGTCAGTATGATCTGGTTGACCGGAATGTATCTGCTGCATACTTGGGGGGAATTGTGTCTGTCACCGATTGGTCTTTCACTATTTAATAAATTATCTCCACTCAGGTTTGCTTCATTGCTTATGGCAGTTTGGTTCCTCGGTAATGCCGGAGGTAATAAGTTAGCCGGCGTTTTAAGTGCTTTGTATCCCGAAGGAGGTAAGACTACTTCATTCCTGGGTTACCAGATGAACAATTTGCATGACTTCTTTATGTTATTTGTATTTATGGGAGGCATAGCAGGTCTTCTTCTTCTTTTGTTATCTAAAAAATTACAAAAGATGATGCACGGAATAATATAAAGATCATTAAGTGAAGTTGCAGCTTTGTGTTTCATCTTTTTTAAATTATGCTGATTCACGATTTAAATTAAAAACCCCGAATTTAAATGTTGGCGATAAGATTTTTTTTATTTTACTTATCTTACCTAACTAAAAATTAATTGTTATGAGTGAAAAGCTATTCAAACCATTTGTTTCCGCAGAAACAAAAATGGCGGAGTTCACAATTAAATCAATAATCACCGGTGCTATATTCGGGATCATATTCGGAGCTTCCACTGTTTACCTGGCATTAAAGGCAGGCTTGACAGTTTCTGCATCCATTCCCATTGCAGTGATAGCAATTACTTTGGGCAGAAGATTTTTAAAAACTACTATTCTTGAAAACAATATTATTCAAACAACCGGTTCTGCCGGCGAAAGTATTGCAGCAGGCGTTGTGTTTACTTTGCCGGGTTTTTTGTTTTTAAGTAATCCTGACAGCGCTAACTTTTTCAATTACTTTACTATTCTTATTCTCGCCATATTCGGCGGCATATTGGGAACACTAATGATGATCCCTTTGCGTCGTTCGCTGATTGTACAGGAACACGGCACCTTACCTTATCCTGAAGGGACTGCTTGTGCATCTGTATTAAAAGCCGGTGAGAGAGGTGGTGAGTTTGCCAAAACTGCATTTATGGGTCTTGGTTTTGCATTTGGATATGCCATCCTCCAAAAAATATTTCATGTAATTGCTGAAACACCAGCATTCTTCACTAATCAAACAAACAAAATCTTTCCCTCTGCAAAAGTAAGCGGAGAAATTACACCCGAATATCTGGGAGTTGGCTATATCATTGGAGCAAAGATCGCTGGAGTATTAGTAGCGGGAAGTGTGTTAAGTTGGTTTGTATTAATTCCTCTTTTAGCATCGTTGATAAGTCCGGATATAATTGCAGGGCAATTATCCAAGCTTGGTTACCTGACAGATATTACAAAAGCTGGCGGGCCTGGTGGATGGGATCCTGTTACACATAATTTTGCAGATTGGTCAACAGCTATTTACCGGGCTTATATCAGGCAGATTGGTGCAGGTGCTGTAGCAGCAGGAGGATTTATTACATTGATAAAAACAATACCAACTATTATTTCTTCTTTCAGAGGAAGTATGGGTTCTTTGAAAAAAAGTGGAGGCATTAATGCTGATTCACAAGTTCCAAGAACAGAAAGGGATCTTTCGATAAAAGTAGTAGGTATCGGTAGCCTTATTTTGCTATTGGTTATTGCTTTAATGCCCAGTACACTTATTCCAGGTAGTAATATCGGGAGTAAACTGTTGCTGGGATTATTGGTTATTATTTTCGGAGCATTCTTCGTTACTGTATCATCACGGATAGTTGGTTTGATTGGATCTTCCAATAACCCTATCAGCGGTATGACGATCGCTACCCTGATGGGAACTTGCCTAATTTTTATTGCCGTAAAATGGACCGGTCAGGTATATGAGCCCATGGCATTGGTGGTAGGAGGCATGATTTGTATTGCTGCTGCCAATGCAGGAGCAACTTCACAGGATCTGAAAACTGGATATTTAGTTGGCGCTACTCCTAAATACCAGCAGATAGCTTTATTTGTCGGAGCGATTGTTTCTTCTATAGCCATTGGTGCAACTATAAAAATACTTGATCAACCCACTGCTGAAATGGCGGCACAGGGAATTCAACATGCCATTGGTACAGATAAATATCCTGCTCCACAGGGTACATTGATGGCTACATTAATAAAAGGGATTCTTTCTTTTAATCTTGACTGGCAATTTGTATTGGTAGGCGTGTTCATCGCTATAGTAGTGGAACTCTGTGGTATTAAAGCTTTGAGTTTTGCCATTGGTATTTATCTTCCCTTATCAACCACACTTCCCATTTTCATTGGCGGCGCTATCAGGGGTGTTGTTGAATGGAGACAGAAAAAGAAAAAAATTGTTGTAGCTCCGGAGGAGGAAGATCTTGGAAAAGGAAACCTGTTTGCAACCGGTCTTGTAGCGGGTGGAGCATTAGCCGGTGTGCTGGTGGCCATTCTTTCCTCAATTGATAGTGTGAATACAAAATTGGGCGAAGTAAATGCGGAGCATGGACTGACAAATTCTCTTGGGGGCGAAGGTTATAAATGGCTAGGCGTTGCTTTCTTTGCGTTGATGGGCATTGTTCTATATAGAATTGCGATAAAAAAGAGTAAGAGTTTATAAATTTTTTCTCTAATTAAAAACCCGTTACACAGTATTGAGTAACGGGTTTTTTCATTTAAAATTTGATAGTTATATAAATTTCAGATACTCGTATTGCTTGCCCAATATCTTTACATCATCTGCCTGCAACCAATTCTTTAAAACTGTTGCATATACATTTTTAAAATCAATTTTATGTTTCAAATCCCCTTCATCCAAATCAGCAAGGTTGGGCATTTCGTTTATGATACCTTTTTGTTTTAATCCACCGCCAATGAATAGCATATTATTGCTGGTACCATGATCGGTTCCGTTACTTGCATTTTGTGCCACACGTCTTCCAAATTCAGAAAAAGTAAACAGCATCACATCATCAAAACGGTGATTATTTTTCAAATCTTTTACAAATGCCTTCACGGCATCATTCATTTCTGTAAACAATCGTTGTTGCTGTTGCTCCTGGTTAATATGCGTATCAAAACTTCCCAGCGATACGTAATATACTTTGGTATTAATATCAGAAAAAATTAAAGAGGCAATCGTTTTTAAACTATTTGCCAAATCTGTTTTCGGATAATCAGCAGTTGAAGGATGCAGTTTGCTTTGCTGAAAAATATAATCAGCTGCAGAAAGTGTTTCCGCCATTGTTTTATATAAATAATCTACCGGCTGCTCCCCTTTTTCGTCAATGTGATTTTTATTTATTTCTTTAAAAAATTTTTCATTGGAAGTGCCATATAACCGACGTGGATCTTTCACTGCAATACCTTTTATATGATCTCCTTTTAATGCAAGGCTTAAAACATCATCCATCTCTATTGCCTGCGTTGGATGATCACATCCATTACATTGTGCATCTAAATATCTTCCTACCCAACCTGTATTCAAATAATCATTACTCTGGCTGGCAGTATGCCATATATCCATACTGCGGAAATGTGAACGATCGGGATTTGGATAACCCACATTATTTAAAATGGCCATACTTCCATCATCATATAATTCCTTAAATCCACTTAATGCCGGATGAATCCCTACTTCATCCGTTAATACAAGTGCTTTGTCTTTTGCAATACCTAATCTTGGTCTTGATTTATAATAAATATCATTCCGTATTGGAATAATTTGATTTAATCCATCACATCCACCACTCAATTGCAAAATGACTGTTACTTTATTTCCTGCCGGCACCATATTCTTTGCTTCAAAAGCTTTTAAAAACTTTGGAAGCATTAATGATGCGGTTGCCAGCGAACCGGCTTGTATAAATTGTTTTCTTTTGATTAACATAAAATAGCTTTTAGCTGCTAGCCATAAGCTATTAGCTAAAAGCTAACAGCTTAAAGCCTTATATTTTTAGCACAACTGGTATTCCGGTGTACTCATTATCTGTATCGTTGCCGATTTTATAAAATTTTCCCTACCACTTTCATCACTGAATTTTTTTATCAATTCAGCACCCACGTTCTTTTTTGTAAGTAATAAAGTTTTGTTTAATCCTTCCAGTAAATTTTCTCTTTGTACTGATTCAAAATTTTTCACATAGTTAGTCCAGTCAATATTTACTAAAATTGGTTTACCTAATTTTCCAAGCTGTTTAATGCCTTTCTTTTTCGGGTCTTCATTTTTATCATACTTTCCCCCCATCATTGTATCATCATCATCTTTTGGTTTTACATTCATTTCATCCTGATCATTCAGCATTTGTGGTATTCGCATCCGCATCATTAATGAAGAACTATCAATCCATGCTTTGCCTCCTGCCCATCCTGCTACATTGGGGGGATAAAATAAGAGTTGACCCAATACCCGTTGCAATAACATCAACGCTTCTTCATTTTCCAATTTCATAGGAAGTACTCTTTGTATGCCAACTAATAATTCAACCGGGCTTTTAATTTTAGCTCCAATATTTTTTTCTTCATAAAACCAGTCGCTGGTAAAAATATCTTCGCAGAGTTTGCTGATGTCATATTCATTTTTATAAAACCGATCAGCCAGCCATTCAATATTTTTCTCATCCGGCGTTTCATTCACAAAAAATTTATAAACCTTATTTGTAATATATTTTGCGGTTTGTTTTTGTGCTAATAATAAATCAAGTACTTCTTCACCGGTCATGTTTCCGGTTTTACCAAGAACTGATTTGCTACCAAAGTCATGCTGAAACCTGCGAAACTGAAACTCTCCTTTAATATTGGACCCCCAACCTGTAAATGCTCTTGCAGCATTTTTAATATCATCTTCTGTATAATTGCCTCTGCCAAGTGTAAATAACTCCATTACTTCCCGTGCAAAAT
>JANLSA010000438.1:0-1648 GCA_031362085.1 Bacteroidota bacterium
GTTTTATAGGCTATCAGATATTTACAATTTACAGTTCCACCAAACCATTCATAAGCATCATCTTTTGCATATGTAACTTCCACATGATCTATTGTAGTACCACTACCTACACCCGCCATAGTAAGACTATTGATTTCTTTGTCAGGCTGAAAAGCATACCCTGCAAATTCTATTCGAACATATTGCAAAGTACCTGAGTTGTCATTTGCTATTGGGGCGGGTACTGCTGCATCACCTGAGCCGGCAAGTCCATCTCCATTTGCGTTATCTATACCACCTTCTACCTGGTACAAACCTGCGGTACCATTATAGCTTGTATTGATTGGAGCTTTTCCGCATAATACTATTCCACCCCAGTCGCCTGATTGTGGATTGGGTGCAGCTGATGTAAATATGATGGGTTCTGACGGTGTGCCGATTGCAATTAATTTAGAACCACGTGTAATAATTAAAGAAGCCACATCTGACCCACTGAAAGATCCTTTAACGGTTGTTCCTGCTTCTACTGTCATGGTATGATTGCCTACCATATACACAAGACCTTTCAGGATATAAGTATTCTGTTTACGTAAAATAGTGTCTGCATTAATTCTTCCTTGTAATGTAATTGTTTGTCCGGTAGTGTTACCACCTCCTCCATTTACTACTACAACCTGAATTTCTCCGTCTGTTTCAATTTTGCGGCAACCATTTATAACTAATGTTCCGATTGCCGTTAAATACAAAATGTACTTTTTCATCTTTTTATTTTTAAATTTTAATGTTAGAGTGAATAATTAAAAGTGATACTGAATGTGGTACCATTTTTCCTGGTAAACCGATAGGCGTCTATCCCTTTTTGTAAAGTTGATTTCCCCCCGTTATTCTGATAGAAATATTGGGTAGTATTCAACAGATCAGAAATACTCATGCGTAATTCTGCTTTATTCTTAATTAATTTTTTACTTAGTTGAAAGTCCAGTAATGATCGGGGTGCTTCATAAATGTCCGGCGACCCGGCGCCTGATGTTAAATCACCAACGAGATAAATTCTTTCTCCAATTCGGTTATATAACATGGTAGCAGAAAAACCGATTTTTTCTAAATCATATAACAGCCCAAGATTTACTACATAAGGAGATTGTCCTTGTAATGGCCGGTCAACACTAAATCCCTTATCCTTTACCCGGCTTTTGATGTAAGATGCATTTGCCTGGAATGTGAAATTTTTCAGTACTTGTGAAAAATTTAATTTTTTTCTAAGTTCTATTTCTGCACCATACGTATTTGCCTGTTGTGCATTTTGATAACTGAACGTACTTGAACCACCTGCACCTTCATTGAACAATTGTTCAATCGGATCATTGAAATGCTTGTAAAAAATACCGGTTGTAATTACTTCTCCTGCATTCGGATATACTTCATACCGAAGATCAAGGTTTGAAACTTTAGTTCTCCTTAATAAAGGATTTCCCTGAACGGATGCGTTTAATTCAAAATCAAAAAGATTTAAAAATGAAAGTTCACGAAGCTCTGGGCGAATAACAGTTTGTGAACCTGATAAACGCAGATTGGTTTTTGAATTTAATTTTAAAGTTGCATTCAATCCGGGTAAAAAATCTGTAACTCGTGTATGGGTATGACGGGGATCCCATTTTTTTACACTACC
>JANLSA010000482.1:0-4592 GCA_031362085.1 Bacteroidota bacterium
TTGCTTTTCATAGGGAGTCAGCGATGTCCAGGAAACAAGTACCAGGCAAGTGCCCAATAACAAAACATCCATCCGTTTTTTCATATTCATTTCTTTTAATTGTTTACCCGTTATCCATCGTCCCGTACAGGCGGGATAAATGTTCTCGTTCTTCAAACCAATAAAGAATAATAAAATTATAGGGTTGTTCCCGAAATATCGGGACAGGTATGCTTAGTCATCTTTAAATGGCTCGCTGATAGTTCGATCTTTTTGTGAAAACCATTTAGGCCATTTACTTTTTTTTAAAACCTATTCGTTCCCGGTCTTCCCATTTTTTCTGTTCTGCTTTTTCATCCAGCAAATTTTCCAATGCATCATAAATCTGCGTCAATTGTACATTATGGTTATCGGTAGTTTCTTTTAATTCTTTTATTTGCCCTGCCAGTTCTTTATAGTTTATTGCAAATTGTTTTAAGGCAATAAAAGCTCTTACAATTGCAATATTCATTTGAACAGCTTTTTTGCTTTTCAATATGCTGGCAAGCATGGTTACACCATGCTCAGTAAATGCAAACGGTAAAGCAGGACTGAATTTTACACCTTCCGGGAGGTTATCACAGGTTGTGATAAGCTCCTGCCATTCTTTTTTGTTCAATTGAAACATGAAATCTTTTGGGAACCTTTCATTATTTCTTTTTACGGCTTGCTTTAATATCCTGGTTTCAGTACCATAAAGAGTAGCTAAATCAAAATCAAGCATTACTTTTTGACCTCTGATATCATAAATCAGATTTTGAATAATTTGTAATTGCATAGGCAGTTCTTGTAAGGTTAATGTGAAGACAATGTTATCACAGTTTGTGATAAGCTCAAAATTTTGTTCAGTCCGTCAAGTGCCTTCTCCCTGTTATATATAGTCTTCGGGCTAAT
This sequence comes from Bacteroidota bacterium, assembly GCA_031362085.1. Taxonomy (GTDB): domain Bacteria; phylum Bacteroidota; class Bacteroidia; order Chitinophagales; family Chitinophagaceae; genus VBAR01. Next base: position 913 of record JANLSA010000482.1, read on the forward strand.
AGAAAGCGATAAAATTTCCTCTCAGTGCAGGTTCGTGTCAGTAAAATGAGTGAGTGCCCCGGTGCCCGTATTGCTTTCGCAATGCCTGCAACCGGGTAAACATTTATTTGAATTTATAAATTAAGACCGATCAGCATCTGTAGTTACCAGTTTTATATTTATGCTGCTGTCCTTTGTATAAGTTCAGGGGAGACAAAAAAACTAATTGATCAAAGTTTTTCTCTTACCAATTTTACCTCATCAGCTTTAATGGCCGGAGCTTTATTTCCAAAATTGCTTCTTATATACGTCAACAGATTGGCAATCCTTCTGTCCTTTAAATTGGACTGGGAAGGCATACTATTTTTATTATTATGACCCGGTTCAGTTTTTAATTCCTCAGAGCCACGTAGCAATACCCTGATAAGTTTACTGGCAGGGCCTAATACAATTTTTGATCTTGATAATGCCGGGCTGAATGATAGTAAACCTTTGGCATCTGCACCATGACATGGACTACATACTCTGTCATAGGTCTTTTTTCCCTTTTGTTGCTTTTCATACGGAGCCAGCGATGTCCAGGAAACCAGTACCAGGCAAGTGCCCAATGACAAAACAAGCATCCGCTTTTTCATATCGATTTCTTTTAAATGTTACACTCCTTTCCAGCAATGTGTCCAGGAACAAAATCAGGCCTGGTTAAAAAAATTAAAGATAAAATACCGCATTACATAGTGCAAAATAAAACTTTAATAAAGACTAAGTTGATTAACTTCAGCTCCTGCGGGCTCTTCCTTTTCTTATTTCTTTTGTTCATCACTACAACTGCCAATTCATTAACTTTATCTTCCTTTAATATTTTCAAAATGAAAAAGGAATTAATAGCTGGATTGTTTGCGCAATTTGAAAATGCCTGTTATAATTATAAAGGCATTGAATGCTGGAGTGCCAGGGAATTACAACCTATCCTTGGTTATTTGCGATGGGAGAATTTTACAAACGCAATTGAAAAGGCAAAAAAATCCTGTGAGAATGCGGGTGAAGAAATTACACATCATTTTCGTGACTTCACGAAAATGATAGACCTGGGGAAAAGTGCAAAAAGAGAAATTGATGATATTGCATTAACCCGTTATGCCTGTTACCTTATTGCACAGAATGGAGATACTTCCAAACAAGCCATTGCATTTGCACAAACTTATTTTGCTGTACAAACCCGGAAGCAGGAGATTATAGAACAACGTTTATTAGATATTGCAAGAGTTGCAGCAAGAGAAAAACTTTCAAAGTCAGAAAAAAAATTATCTGGTATTATATATGAACGGGGAGTGGATGATAAAGGATTTGCTATTATCCGTTCCAAAGGAGACCAGGCATTGTTTGGTGGTTTCAGCACCAATGATATGAAACGTAAGTTAGTGGTACCGGCAACCCGTCCCTTAGCAGATTTTTTACCTACACTTACTATCAAAGCAAAAGATTTTGCAACAGAACTCACCAGTCATAATGTTATTGATAAAAATCTGAAGGGAGAAACGGCTATCAGTAAAGAACATGTTGATAATAATCTTGCTGTAAGAAAGATGTTAAAGGAACGTGGTGTAAGACCTGAACAATTACCACCTGCAGAAGACATAAAAAAAATTAAACGAAAATTAGAAAGCGAAGAAAAGAAAGCTGTTAAAAAATTGAATAAGGGAAAATAGTTTGCATCTCATTTCCTTCACCCCGGGTTCTTGCCCCACGGCTACTGCAATAAAAAGAAATGAAGCGGGTAGATACTAAGAGTTAAGAAAACGAAATAAAAAACTCCGGCAAACGCCAACATTGTTTATTCAATATTTTTGTAAGGTTTAGAATTTATCCTGTCACGAAAGCTCTGCCTGCCTACCTCCGGTTGGTAAACCGACAGGCAGGTATCGGGATGCAAAGTCTTTTTATCTGTCCTGTGTTTGCCATCATTGCTTCTATTGCGATCCCCGTCTGGTAAGATCCAGGCAGGTCGTAAATCGGATCAATTTATTTGAAAGGAGGGTGAATAGTAACTAAATTTATGAGATATTAATAAAAATGTAAAAGCTATGCATGACAATCAGAAAATACTAAGATCGGTTTTGAATGGTTTTGCTGCAACCTCCTTTGTACTTGTGTCATGGATGTCGGGAAACAATAAGTCAGCATTAGTTACTAAAATCACAAATAGATCTGATCAGTTTTTCAATGAAAAAATTTCCAAACAGGATTCAATTAAAATTACAGTTACCAACGAAGACAAAGATTTTTTTTATGTGGAGCTTAAAGACTCATTGAAAGTTGAACGATCCACTTATAATAATGCTTCTAAGATCATAGAGATCTCAGATATCGAAGGCAATTTTAACGGCCTTTATAGTTTTTTGACAGCAAACAAAGTAATGGATAAAAATTACAATTGGATCTTTGGAAATGGACATGTTGTTTTCCTGGGAGATTTTGTGGACAGAGGGAGTCAATCAATCCAGGTCTTATGGTTAATTTATAAACTGGAACAGGAAGCAGTGAAACAGGATGGAAAAGTTCATTACATTTTAGGGAATCATGAAATATTAAATATCCAGGGAGCCGGCTATAATGATAATGTATTCAAAAATGGCGAGCAAAAAAGTACAACAAGAGTCCCTTTTGATGAATCACACAAGGTTTTATATTCAACAAAAACCGAATTAGGTAAATGGTTAAGAACGAAAAATTCAATTGAAAAGATAGGCAACTATACTTTCGTTCACGGAGGTATAAGCCCCAGGATCCTTTCATTTAAACCAGACTTCGACAAGATTAATAATACTATCAGGGAAAATATTGAAAAGGATCTGTATAATAATCCAAAAGGGAACAAACTTGCGAACTTTTTAATTGGAAGAGAAGGGCCACTTTGGTTCAGAGGTTTAGCAATGAAGTATAAGTATTACGATAAAGTAAGTAAATCAGAATTCAAACAAATTCAAAATTATTTTAATAGTCCCAAAATTGTGATCGGTCATACAATCGTTAACGATATTGAAACAGACTTTGACGGTGTATTGATCAAAACCGACGTTTCTCACGGACAAAAAAAGTTTTCAGGTAAAACAAAAGGATTATTAATCGAGAATGATATTGAATATAAGATAGACGACAACGGAAACAAATCAAAATTATAAAGAAGACTCCCACCCGGTTTCTATTACTCAAACAAATAATTTTAAGTTTATTTTTAAAATGGCAAAGAGGAGCCATATGGCAATAGCTCGACGGATGGTTACCAATAAAAGGCTCCGTTAAAGACATTGAAGCTCTGCACTGGTTCGTGCCTGCCTGCCGGCAGGCAGGTACGTAAAAGAGAGTTAGGGTCGCCCGGTTGTCCCGATTATTCAGGATCCTTACGCAACCGAATTTCAAAACAAGTGATAGCTAGGTAATAAACCAACATGAATTTAAAACTGTAACTTCCTGCCTTAATCAACCTTTTAAAAATATGCTACGCAATTTTTCCCTAACTGTGCTGTATATAGTTGTATGCTTCAGCAGCCAGTCACAAGTTCAATCAAAATCAGATAAACAACTATCCGTTGCATTCGATACGCTGCTTAGTGCGGTGTTCAAATCAAATGGTCCGGGTGCTACAGCAATTGTGAGCCGTAAAGGACAGGTGATTTATAAAAAAGCATTCGGCATGGCCGATC
>JANLSA010000515.1:0-8178 GCA_031362085.1 Bacteroidota bacterium
AGCAAGATTAAAATATACTTCAGCCGCAGTCATAATAATCATTCTTCTTGTTGCATCGCCTTTAACAACCTGAATTGAACCAATTGAAGAAACAAGTGTTTCCAGATAACTATTGATAGCACCTGTTGGTCCTAAAGGAACACCAATATAGTCAGATGTATTTCCAACTGTACCACCTACTTTAGGAGTAGCCAATCTTGTAAGACGGAAAAGATCATTGGAAGTTTTAAGCCAGGTGATAATTACAGAATTCATTTTCCGGAAACGGAATGTTCCGCCTTCCTGATCCTGATCTGTATAGCCATAAGTGCCATAAAACAAGTTCAACTTTCCAGGTTGTTTTATATAACCAGGACTAGAAGTAACATTGCCAGATGTCATAAATCCATCAGCCACACATTTAGCAATTTCAGTTGTAATATATGCTATACGACCTGGCATATAACTCTGACGCATCAGGATGCGAAGTTTCATGCTGTTGGCAAATTTTATCCAATTTGTCTTATTACCATTAAATACAATATCCGAAGGATCACTACCCGGAAAAGTTGCCGCTTTCATTTCAGTAATTGCCTGATCTAATTTTGTAATTAACGACTCATAGATCGTTTTTGCATCATCATACTTAGGAGTAGAAAAAGCGGTTCCCTGCAAAGCTTCTGAATATGGTACGTTTCCATACATATCAACTAATTTTTGATAAATGAAGCATTGCATAACTTTGGCAGGTCCTGCCAAATGAGCAACTGCGTCACGGGTTGCATTGTCAATTACAAACTGAAAATCAGTAAGAATATCATATGCTCCATCAAAATAATTAAAGTTGGTGTTATTAAAAGCATAGGTCTTTTCTTCGCCACCACCCGTAAAACTGGTGCTGTGAGAAAGTTGTCCTGTCCATGTGCTTCCCAATGAGTGAGGTCCACCGGTTTGATAACCAGTAGCAGCATTCACTGCATTTGTAAAAACCAGGTTGGCTGTAGCAGTAGATGCTTCGGGTGAATTGGGGTTTTTGTTTACATCAAGATATTTTTTACAACTTCCCAAAGCCACCATTGCGCCAAACAGTATCAGATATTTTTTCATTGTTGTTATGTTTATAGTATTAAACAATTTTATTTTCTTGTTTTTGTTTATCCAGAATTAAAATTTCACACTTAATGTAGCACCATACTGTTTAACAGGCGGTGTGTTCAATGAATTATTAATTCCCTGTCCGTTTCCGTTTGTTTGAGAAAACTCTGGGTCAGTATACCAATTATCATCTGGTAATAATGTAATCAGATTACGACCAAAGATTGAAATTGATGCACCTTTAATAGCTTTTACTGATTTTATCCATTTTTGAGGAAATTCAAGGCTGAGCGATACATCTCTTAATTTCCAGAAATCAGCAGAACTTGTAAAAATTTCACCATTGAAAAGAATGCTACGGCTGAAACTGTAATCACCCCAACCACTATAGATAGCAATTGTATTTTCTACAGGAATCGTAGTGTTCGGTACATATTTAGTACCATCAAAATAAACAGAATTAGGGAAAATAAACTGCTCACGGTTGTATTGTGTAGTTATAGCACCTGAACCTGTAAAGCCCATATCCTCACCAATATCATGATAAACGACTGCACCACCACGATACTCAGCATTTGCAGCCAAAGTCAACATTTTGTATGTCGCTCTGAAACCAACACCCACCTGATGTTTTGGAGCAGTAGTACCTGCTTTTTTCAAATCTGGATCCATAAGAGGCCATCCATCATTTGCATCAATAACAACACTTCCAGAAGCCGGGTCACGCATCCATTGTGTAGTTCTCAATAATGGGAAAGGTGAACCTACTTCTGCATACACGAATGCAACACGGCCATTTGACTGTACCAATACATTTTGAAGATCACCATACAATTCTTTTACTCTGTTTTTATAATAAGTGTAGTTCGCATTAATGTCCAATGTGAAGTCTTTCTTTTTTATAATATTTGCTCTTACTTCCCACTCCATTCCTTTATTATCAACCCGTGCAGCATTTCTTCTGTTTACAGTATAACCTGTAGTGCTGGATAATGCTACATCAAGAATTTGGTTATTAGCATCCTGAGAGTAGAAAGATGCATCAATATTAATGCGGTTTTTCCACAAAGAAGCTTCAAAACCAAGTTCAGTTGTTAATACAAATTCAGGTTGTAACAATGGATCTGGTAATGTGTTATTGATTGTTAAACCAACTGTATTACCATAAGGGAAACCACCACCGTTACCAGCTGTTGGATCCAGTCCATAAGCACCTAAATTGTCATTACCATTCCGGTTCCATCCACCGCGAAGTTTCAGGTAATTTAAAACATCGGATTTAATGGAAGGTATTGCTTCCGTAAGAATCAATGAAACGTCTCCACCGTAGTAAGGATAGCTGTAAAAATCTTTTGGTCTGCCTGCTTTATAAAAAACAGAAGACTGATCATAACGGAATACACCATGTACAAACACCCAATCTTTGAATCCTACAGTAAGATCGGCGAAATTACCAACCTTATGAATCTCATCACTTGATTCACCGCCACCCAATTCTCCTGCACGGTTACTTACATTATAAATATTAGGTACTACTATATTTGAACTACTCACACTTAGGCTCTTGCTACGACGTACCTGTACATTATTACCAAGAATTAATTTAGTTGAAAAATCGCCAAAGTCTTTATCCAACGTAACAAAGAAATCAGAGTTAATGCGATTACCATAAGAAGCTCCATCGCTTACTGCACCTAAATAATCATTTCTTGCACGGAAAACTCCATCATAGTCATTATACTGCGGATCAAAAGTTTTAGCTAAGTTCTTAGCATAGTTTGTAAATGCAAATTTACCAGTCCAGCTTTTACCAAATGAATTGGTTATTGCTGTACCAAGGCGATACGTGAAATCTAACCAGCTTGTTGGTTTCAGATTTAAAGTAAGATTTGCGTTGAAGTAGCTATTTCTTGTATCGTTACGGTTATTATCCAATAAAAACCAGGGATTGTCATAATAGTCATTATAATAACCATTGGGACTTGCAAACTTATTATTTTGCCAGTCTTTTAACTCACCTGTTGGTATTGCACCAGCAGCATTTAAAGCCCAGAAATAAAAATCAGTTGTCGTACGTTGTGCACGATCAACTGTATAAGTAGCATCAAAAGAAGTTTTAAACTTGCCATACGTTTTGCTTGCATTCATTCTCAATGCATCGCGGCTATATTCATCTTTAGGAACGATTCCGTTTGTTCTTACATCCTGAAAAGATAAATAATAAGAACTATTGGCATCACCACCTGAAACAGAGATATCATTTTGCATCGTATTACCGGTGTTCCAAAAAGCTTCACGATTTTTATCATTATTCTGATACGGAATTGTCAAAACACTTCCGTCTTCCAGAACACGACCTACTTGACGGATGCTTCCATCATAAGGATCACCATATTGCTGATTTTCAAATGGGCGGTAGTTCTCTTTTTGAGTGGAACCATAATGTGATCCCATACCATGTGTTTTATTAAACTTAGGGAGGTATGCAACACTTTCTAAATTGCTTGTATGTGTGTAGCTAACTTGTGGTTTACCGCCACCTTTTTTTGTATTAATTACAATTACACCATTTACTCCATCAGAACCATACAATGCTGCAGCCTGACCACCTTTCAAAGTAGTTACACTTTCAATATCATTTGGGTTAAGGTAGTTAACTGTGTTTGAAGGAACGGGAACACCATCCAAAACAATTAAAGCCTGGTTATTACCACTGATAGAACGATTACCACGTAAAACGATACGGGGCGTAGCGTTTACAGAGGCACTGGTATTCAAAATCTGAAGACCTGCAACTTTTCCAGAAAGTGCCTGGGCAATATTAGTAGGCCTTCCTACACTGAATTGCTCATTCTTAATAGTAGTGTTAGCATAACCTGTCTCTTTAGGTCTTCTTTTTACTCCTAAAGCGGTAGTAACTACAACTTCTTTAAGCTGTTCGTCTTTTGAAGCAAGTGTAACTTGAATACTATTTGAAGCTGGAGTTAATGTTTTAGCTTCAAAGCCTGCACCCGTTACAGTAATAGAAGAACCACCCTTGATTTTGATGCTAAAAAAACCGTTGGCATCAGCTTTTGCACGATTCGTGCTGCCTGTTTCTGTAATAGTGGCAAAAGGTACTCCTTCGTTTTTGTCATCTCGTACTTGACCAGAAACAGTTCTGGTCTGTCCGAATGCTAATGCATTAAATAGCATAAGCACTGCTAGCAGTGATGCGAATTTTCTCATGTTAAAGTAAATTTTAAAATTAAAAAGCATTAATTGCAATGAAAACCGTCCATTCTCATCGCAAGGTTATGTCTCTGAGACAGCCTTACCATTGAAAATGCTGCGCAATGTATAAGTTTTTTTTAACAAAAACTTAATTGCCCAAAAAAAAATATCAACTGTTAGTAATAAATTCTATAAAATCATGATTGCCTGAACCCTAAGCTCCGATTTTTTATTACCTTTTATTTCATCCAACCCTGAACCAAGAGCCTTTTTGTTATTATAAATGGTCTGCCCCCATTTAAACCAGACAGATAATTTTTTGCTGATGTCGTAATTCAGGTTTACGTAATACCGCCAGCCCTTATCAAAAAAAACCGGGATGGAGAAATAATATAAAACATCGTTTTCGTAGGCATATAAACGGCTATTATACCCATCGCTTTCAAAATATTGTAGCCGCATATTCCCGGAAACCGGACTTAAAGCAGGTTTATATAAAATATCAAAATAAGTAAGGAATCCTTTTTCACTTTTCTCGCCTTTATTATTATACCATAATATATCAATCCTGTTTCTAAGAGTAAAAGCCGGATTTACATTAAATCGAATTTGAGTCTTCCAATTTTGTCTTGGCGTTTTCACAAGATAATTAGTTACCGTATTATTATCCTGTTGATTTGCTTCTTTAGTTTCATTTCTGAATCTTGTATAAATCTCAGTTTGCTTATTTGGAGTATACGTTAGCTGTGCAAAAAAATCGCTGCCACTACTGGGCGCATCAACCAGATATTTTAACCAGGGAAATTTGAATACATCAATGTAAGCATCGAATCTCCATATAGAAGCAGGTCTTATGCTTATTCCTGCAAATAATCCATTTTCATTTGTGGGATATGTATTTTCTGTAAAAGCATTCCCATTTATAGATTGATATTGTTCACTGATTTTACGATGTACAATTGAAATGTCAATAGTTGGATCAACACTAACAAGCAACCCATTTACAAATGCAATTTTAAAATCTTTTGTGGTTGCTGCTTCACCAAAAAAATGAAGATTACGATGCGTATAACTGTAATCAACACTGAAATTACTCCAGCTTTTTCCGCTAATCGCATATAAATTATAGGGTTCATTTCTTTTTTGTAACGGCAATGAAAAATTGTAATGGATTCCATTTAAACCAATATGCCATTCCCCGGATTTGTACTTAATATTACCCCCAACAGAAAATTGATTGACCCTATTTTTATCAGACGTTTCATTCAGAGTCCGGTTATACCCGGAATTAAGAAATGAAGAAATAAAATCTTCATTGTTCACGGTATCTGCTACAAAATTTGCATTGAGTTTTCTGATGGATGCAAATACGGTCGTTTCAAATTTTCCAGATTGATAAGTAACCCCTGCGCCACGATGAAAATTAAATTCTCCTGCAGAATTATAAGGCCGTAGCACCGTTGATTGCCGTTTTATATTTATCACATCAACACTTTTCCGGAATGCAAGGCTTTGCCATTGAATTAATCCCTGACCCAGATTAACTGTAAAATCGCCAAGAGCAATTGCTTTAAACTTTCCGATATTTCTTGCAAAAAAATGAAACGAATAAAAATCAAAGCCCTTATTCTGGGCTCCTTTCAAAAACTGTTCACCGGCGTCCTTATCACCAACAATTCCATACTGCAATAAATTTTTATAGGTATAACGATATCGAAAAAAAAATTTTTGCGGACTGCCCAGATATTTTGTCCCCGTAGTTGATTTATCAAAGCCCTTTGATTTTTCCAGAACCTGGGAAACCCGTAATAAAAAACTATACTCGCCATCTTTTAATCTTTTGCTGAACTCCTCTTTTATTAAAACAGAATTGTTTACGGTTATTAGTGGAAGAATTTTTTTTATTGTAAATAAATCCCAGGATGGAACTGCCTGCAATTCGTAAATACTTATTAATCTTCCAAATAATCTCCGGTAGGTAATTAAATTTTCTATTTGTAAATCAGAAATAATTTTTAATTCCCGGAGTTCATCGGCTGTTGCGTTATTAATATTAACCGGGTTTTTTATAAACTGCTGCATCTGTTGCAAATAACTGTCGTCTTCTGTTTCTGATTGGTCTGCATCCGTTAAATTTTCCAATTGCTGCTCGACGTTTGAATTTGTTGTTTCTTGAGAAAAGACAATTGAAGGATAGCTGGCAAAGAGTAAGAAAATCACAAAAAATAATATGGAACATTTATAGTTCATATTCATTCCTTATCTGCTTTTGATTTTACATTAAATAATATCATAATTCCCGGCGTTATGCCTAACTGCGGATGATGACTTGTTGTAATATCTAACCGGAATGATTTTAATTGCAATCCGATGCCGACATAAATAGTGGAAGTTGCTGTTGAAACACCTGCCCGAGCTAATAGTTGCGGTAAAAACTTATACTGAATTCCCCCATTTACAGTTACCGGTTTATTTTCTTCTTTCAGAATTTCTGCGCTTACAAAAAATTTATCGGATGCTTCGTAACCCAATCCGGCTGAATAAACGGATGCCAATTTTTCCTGTTTATCATTTCCAAATTTTCCGCCAACGGGGTTATAAGCATGAAACCCAGCATGTAATTTTTCTGAAAGATGCATAACAGTTCCAATTTGAAAATTGATTGCCGAACTTTTTCCATAACCAGCAATTTGTAAAGAGTTATAATCAAACTGAACACCGAAATCAACTTTGCTTCCTAATTTTCTTGCATAAGCAAGTCCCAATTGTGTTTCGTTATACTCACTAAAACCAAAATAACCTGCCTGGAGTCCAAAATTGCCAGATGAAGTAGGTAATGCAACGGCCGCTGAGTAATAATTTAATTCACTCAATAAAAATCGCCTTTCGTTATAAACGCCAGCAGTCGCATTTTTTATTTGGGCTAAAGAAGCCTGATTCGAGGTAAATGAAAAAACATCTGCCTGGGAAATACTGTATGCACCTAACCCAAGATAGGGAGAAGCAACAGGTGTTCTTGTAACCTGTGCAAGTACTTTTTCCGAAATAAAAAAACAGAATATGAAAATGAAAAATATCTTTTTCAAAAAAATAAATTTTCTGTAAGATAATTTTTTTACGCGAATAAAAATTATTGAAAACCGATTCGAATAATTAATACTGCATCTCATTTGACTAGTTACCTCTCCCTATCTTTGCGCCATGAAAATTTTAGATGGTAAATTGACTGCCCAGGCTATAAAAGATGAATTGAAAATAGAAGTAGCACAGTTGGCTGTTGAAGGTAAAAAAATTCCTCATCTTGCTGCCATATTAGTAGGGAGTAATGGGGCAAGTGAAACTTATGTTGCAGCTAAAGTAAAAGCATGTGAAGAATCCGGATTTAAATCAACACTTATCCGGTTTGAAGCTGAAGAATCGGAAAATAAATTGATTGATTTAATTCAAAAGCTCAATAACGATCCGGATGTGGACGGCATATTAGTCCAATTGCCCTTACCCAAGCATATCAACGATGAAAATATAATTAATGCAATAGATCCGGATAAAGATGTGGATGGATTTCACCCGGTGAATGTTGGCAAAATGGTACAGGGAATTTCCACTTTTATTCCCGCGACACCTTATGGAATAATACTATTGCTTCAGCATTATAAATTAGATACAAAAGGAATGCATGCTGTTGTTGTCGGCAGAAGTAATATAGTAGGAAGGCCTATGAGTATTTTATTAAGTGAAAATAAAAATCCCGGAAACTGTACGGTTACACTTTGTCATTCTCAAACAAAGAATATTGCTGAGTTGTGCAGCCACGCTGATATCGTTGTAGCGGCAATAGGCAAACCCGATTTTATAACTGCTGATATGGTAAAAGAAGGAGCCATTGTGATT
>JANLSA010000534.1:0-1522 GCA_031362085.1 Bacteroidota bacterium
TCATGATCACATGCAAGCATTTTTCCGGTACGAGCCAGACCCGTTTGTATTTCATCGGCAATAAATAAAACATTGGCTGCTTCGCATAATTGTTTTGCTTTTAAAAGATAACCTGAGTCAGGCACAAATACACCAGCCTCACCTTGTATCGGCTCTACCAAAAAGCCAGCAATATTTTTATCAGTCAATGCTTCGGCTAGGGCTTTTGTATCATTATAAGGAATAGAAATAAAGCCCGGCATATAAGGTCCAAAGTTTTTTGTTGCAGAAGGATCGCTGCTAAAAGAAATAACGGTTGTTGTACGGCCATGAAAATTTCCTTCACAAACAATAATTTTTACCTGACCCTGTTCAATCCCTTTTACTTCATAAGCCCATTTACGGCAAAGCTTAATTCCGGTTTCAACGGCTTCCACACCTGTATTCATCGGTAACACTTTATCATAACCAAAATATTCTGTTATATATTTTTCGTATTCACCTAACAGGTTATTGTGAAATGCACGACTGGTTAAAGTGAGTAATTTTGATTGCTCAATAAATGCATCTACAATTTTTGGATGACAGTGACCCTGGTTAACGGCTGAATACCCACTTAAAAAATCAAAATAACGTTTACCATCCACATCATACAAAAAAACACCTTCACCTTTTGCAAGTACTACAGGTAATGGATGATAGTTATGTGCTCCGTATTTTTCTTCAAGTTCTAAATAATATTGAGAAGTGGCAGAAAGGTTTATTATTTGTTGCATAAAATCTAAATTCTAAAATGAGAAAAAATAATGAAAAAACTGTTGAGTGAAAAACACGAAAAGTTTCTAAGCCTCCGCTTTAGGAAGTTTGGAAGGGCTTTTATCTTCGATGATTGAGTAAATCGAGATTTCCTTTAAGAATTGATATGTTCAGATATGAATAGATATTCCGAAATTTGTCCGAAGGACCCCTTCGGGGATGCAAGATAAGCAAAGAAGCCTTATGTGGCAAATGAGAGAATCGGATGTAAGAATTCAGGAATGAAACTTCAATTCTCCGGAGTCTTATCATTCCTCGCTTAGATTCATTAAGTTTAAATGTGTATTAATGTACCGCTCGGAAAGACAATACTCAAATGGGTTGATATTTCGTTTTGTCTCCTAAGATCAGGATTCTGATAGTTCGTTGTTGTTTACAGTAATAAAAATTAAAATAAATTTCTATGTCATATACCATCCCACCCGCCACCCGAATTGGTCATATTCATTTAAAAGTAGCTGACCTTGAACGTTCTTTAAAGTTTTACAGGGACCTTTTGGGTTTCGAAGTGCAGCAATATTATGGAGATAGTGCAGTTTTTATTTCTGAAACCAAGCCCCGGGGAACCATTCGCCGCATCTCCCCGGGGCGATTGTTTCAAGCACGCCACGGTTCAACACTTCTCCGACACTGACCACTATCCACCCTTCATATCGACCCGCCAAACCGCAGCCTAAACTGGATAAAGTCGCTGGCGGCGACGGCACCATCGCCATCAAAGTCGAAG
>JANLSA010000567.1:0-1887 GCA_031362085.1 Bacteroidota bacterium
CTTTTGAGCCGCAAAAAAAGACACACAAATTTTATCGTCTTAAATTAGATGCAGGTTTTTTTAACGGGCAAGGGGCTTCGGGTACTACAGATTTTGATAGCCATAAAGATTTTATAAGCAGGCTAACTATAAAACCTTATACTATAAAAAAGAAAATAGAATTGAGTGGAGGACTTTCTTTTTTACGGGGAGGATGGAAGAATGGAACAAAATACGTTTATGAAAGTGGCGTTTCTGCCGGGAATAAAACATTTGTAGTTGATTCATCTGCTACCAATCTTGGCAAATCATCTCCGCGTCATTATCAGGGTGCAGACATAGAGTTTAAAATTCTTCACAAATGGGGAGCAACAGAAGTAAGGGTAGAACATTGGTTTGGCACACAACCCGGAACAAATGCATCTATTGCAAACCCCGGTACTTTACCAACTGTAAATGGATTACCTGTTCCAACTTATATACGCCATTTTAATGGATCCTTTTTTTACTTTTTGCAAAACATAATTAACACCAGGCATCAGCTGATTGTAAAATATGATTGGTTTGATCCAAATATCAAAGTAAACAAAAGCGAAATAGGAAAATCGGGTACGAACCTGACTGTTGCAGATATTAAATTTTCAACTGTTGGAATTGGGTATGTTTATCATTTTAATCCACAAACAAAAATTATTTTTTACTACGATATAGTAAATAATGAAATTACTCAGTTAGCAGGATACACTAAAGACTTGAAGGATAATATCTTTACCTGTCGACTTCAGTTTCGGTTTTGATAGGTAACAATTCGGTAACATTACCTTCACTTTAGCATAATACAACGATGATTTCTTTGCATCCTAATTAAGAATTATGATGCAAAGATTAATGTTGTTTTTCACTGCTTTTTTTCTCTCAATTTCACTTTTGGCTCAGAATACAATAAAACTTACCGGAAAAGTATTGAATGAAAAAAATGAACCACTTGCCGGGGTCTCAATAAAGCTGGTTGGTGGCGGAGGAACTGCTACGGACAATGAAGGAAGATTTTCTCTAAACCTTACAATCGGAAAAAAATATAATATAGAATTTACAGCAATTGGTTATAATCCAAAACCGGTTAATGAAGTTGAGGCAATAGCAGGACAGTCAAATGAATTAAATATTATACTTGAAGTAAAGTCCCAAACTTCAGATAATGTAATTGTAAAAACGAATGTTTCTACCGCCCGGAAAGAAACTGTAAATGCAATTATAGCTTTTCAAAAAAATACAAATACGGTTGCTTCTGTTATATCTGCAGAAAGCATTCGTCGTTCCCCCGATAAAAATACAGGTGAAGTTTTAAAACGTACCCCCGGTGCCAGCATTCAGGAAGGCAAGTTTATAATCATAAGAGGATTAGCAGATAGGTACAACCAGGCAATGCTGAACGGAATTTTATTAACAAGTACAGAGCCTGACCGGAAAACTTTTTCTTTTGACTTAATTCCGTCTTCTATGATTGATAATATTATTATCAATAAAGCTTTTGTACCGGAGTATCCCGGTGAGTGGGCTGGTGGATTAATACAGGTAAACACAAAAGACATTCCTTCAAAAAATTTTTTCAATCTCCAATTTGGTACAGGATTTAATTCACAAACTATCGGTAAGAAATTTTATAAAGATGAAAACGGAAAAACTGACTGGCTTGGTTTTGATGACGGAACCAGAGGATTGCCGGCGAGTTATTCAAGAAAATCGGAGTTTGATATACTAACGCCTACAGAAAAAACAGCAATTGGTAAACAAATGCGTAACGCATGGTCAACTACTGAATCATCGGTGCCTTTAAATTTTTCTTTTCAGGCTAATGGAGGTTTTAGCGGAAAACTCTTTAAAAAAATCATCGGCGGTACATTTGGT
>JANLSA010000284.1:0-3918 GCA_031362085.1 Bacteroidota bacterium
GTTTTTTGGTGTAAATACAAATCCACCTGATCATCAAAATGTTTATTACCGGAGTGTGAAGATGCACCATACATATTGACTGTTTCAATAATTGGTAAACCATCTTTTGGAAATCGTACAAATAAAATCAACCCATCCCCACCTGTTGATTTTAGCTTACCATCTTTATATGCCCCTGTCCATTGCGGGGATAGCAAATCTGGAAAACCACCAAGCGGAAAATCCTTCTCGCCACGTACCAATTTTTGCAAATCGCCAAGAGTAATATCGGTTCTTCCAAAATTGGTTGTCATGTAATTTTTTACATGATTATATGTTTCCAGTGCTTCGGCTTTTGTTATTTGTCTTGGCGCTTGTCCGCCTAATTTTGTTTTTAAAAACTCATACGACAATAAAAAAATTGCAGCGCCTTTACTTTCTGCCACACCCGATTTATTCCAGTTTTTAAATTCAGTTATTAAAGCTGAAAATTCTGGAAATTCCTTTTCATCCAGTAACGACATGGTATCGATACCATATGTATAACGAAGTTGCGCAGGTAATTGTTTGTCAAATTTTATTTCTTTAAATTTTTCAAAGCTCAGTTTTTCATTCTGTGGAAACAATTCAAGAAACCGGGCACTGCGGTTATTATGATAGTTTTCCCATCCATCAGCCTTTGGAAAAGAAAGTGGTTTTAAATTATCATTGGCACCGGTAGCCAAAAAAGAAGAATGATTGGTATTAAATAAAAATCCGCTGGGTGGGTTTATATATTGAGGCAGTTCCTTCATCGTTCTGAAATTTGTCCATAACGTTTTTGATGTATTGCCGGGCAAAGTTCTGCGCCAGTTAAAATTTTTTGAAGAATCTCTTACCGGAACCAATCCGCTGTTGATATAAAATATGGTATCGTATTTATCAGCATACATAATATTAAACATCGAAAGCTCCTGTGAGCTTATTGCTTTATAAAACTCTGTGAAGTTTTTTGCTTTATCCATTCTGTACCATTGCTCCAATGCACCGATCCGCATATTGGCACCAAGCCGGATAGAAAAGAAACCCTGTTTATTTTTCATGGTAGCACCATACTTACTCCAGTATGCATTTCTTTTTATTGTAACGGGCACACCTTTTATTTTCAATCGTACAATTTTTGTTTCAAGATTTACCCATTCACCATCCAATTTATATTGCATTGCATTTTCTGGATTCATTTCTAATTGAAAAATATCCATCCGGTCATTATAATTAACGGTATGTGCCCAACCGAGGGTTTCATTTACGCCGTGCAAAATACAGGGACCTCCTGCAAGCAAACCCCCGAGTACATTCAATCCTTCATTGCTGTTAATATGTGCTTCATAAAAAGCCTGTGTGCCGGTATTGGGTTGATGTGCATTTATTAATAAAAAATTTTCCTTCGATAAAGTTTTTGAATTATGAACAGCAGATGAATTGCTTCCCTTCTTATCAAACTCAGGGGCAATAAATTCTTTATTATTAAAAATGCGTTGCAAGGCTTCGCCTGCTCCGTTAAAAATAGTTAAAGCCAATACAGAAGATGAAATGTATTCTTTCATTGTAATGGGAAATATTTTTTTATGCAACACTTCATTTTTATGTTTGGCAGCATAATCATTTACACCCTGCACATACCCATCTATCAGTTTCAAAAATTCTGGGGAAAGTAAATTCCATCTTTCTTCCGTTATCTCTCTGCATCGAAACAATTCAAAAGCATAATCTCCAGCAGCCCCGCTTTTGCCTTGTACTTTTCCCATCAATCCTTTTGCTGGCAGAATTACTTCCTGTAAACTTTTAAAATCATCCTCGGCGTATGCCCATGCTAGTCCATACGCTACTTCCGCATCTGTATTAGCAAAAATATGCGGCACACCAAATGAATCACGGACAATGTCAATTTTTGCAGGGTCAATTTTCGTTTGGCCTGAAGAAAAAATACAAATGATTATTAAAAGAAATGAAAGCAAACTGTTTTTCATAAATAACTTTGTTAAGGAATGTACATTTTATTTTTAACCAGATAAAAACTGAACAATTGAATCTGCTGCGTTCGCAGATGCGTTGCCGCCTTTACTTAATAACGTTTTTAAATCGGTATAATCTTTTTTCAACTGCGTCAATCGTAATTCATTCGAAAGAATATCTGTCAATTCCGTTTTTAAATTTTCGACGGTTAGTTCTTCCTGTAATAATTCTTTCACCACCAATTTGTCCAGAATTAAATTAACGAGTGAAATGTATTTTACATTCACCAGTCGTTTACCGATTTGATAGGATAACCAGGATCCTTTATAACAAACCACTTCGGGTACTCCAAACAAAGCAGTTTCTAATGTAGCTGTACCCGATGTAACCAACGCAGCTTTTGATTGCATCAATAAATTGTAGGTGTCATTTTTAACAGTCGTTACATTCGAATAGCCTTTCATGAGTTCGTTGTAAAACGAATCCTCCGTAGCAGATGCTTTTGCAATGATAAAATTATACTCCGGAAAAAATTTTGCAACCGCCAGCATAATGGGAAGTTTTTTTAAAATTTCCTGTTTTCTACTTCCCGGTAATAGTGCAATAATAGGTTTGTCGGATGGCTGATTGTTGATGAATGATGATTGATAATTTTCTATTACATCAGCTAAGGGATGACCAACATACTCCACACTCCAGTCCCATCTGTTTTTAAAATAATCTTTTTCAAAAGGAAGTATGACCAGCATTTTGTCAATACATTCTTTCATAAGCTTCACCCGGTTTTCTTTCCATGCCCATACCTGGGGCGATATATAATAAATGATTTTAAACCCATGTTGTTTTGCCCATTTTGCAATGCGAAGATTGAAGCCGGGGTAATCAATAAGAATAATTGCGTCGGGTTTATTGGAAAGAATATCTTGTTTGCAAAATTTTAAATTCTTAAAAATGGTGCGTAAGTTCAACAGCACTTCTGTAAAACCCATGAAAGCAAGTTCACGATAATGTTTTACAACTTCACCACCGGCTTGCTGCATCAGATCGCCACCCCAGCATCGGATTGTTGCTGAAGCATCTTTTTTCTTTAGTTCTTTTATCAGGTTGCTGCCATGCAAATCTCCGGAAGCTTCGCCGGCGATAATATAATATTTCATGCGGCTGCAAAATACGGTTTCCGGCAACGAACGCAAAGAAGTGCTTATCGTAAGAAAAAATATTTCTTCTGGTGATAAAGCTCAATAATATTCATTTAGTAAAAGTGAATGATCCCACATAATCGGGGGACGATACCCATTACTGATGCAGGTAACTAAAATCAGATAACAACTTTTAAAAGTAAAATGCCGATACCATAAATCAGGGTAATAATAAATATTCCTTTAGCTGTATGATCTCTGTTTGTGTTTACATAAAGTGTAAATAAAACGACATTAGCCAATAAGGATAAAGAGCCGATGGCAGTTATCATGCTCTTTGTATTGATAAACAGTTCGAAGAAATCTGCAAATGCCAGTTCTCTGTATTTTATAAAATAAACAACAATCAATCCGAGTACAGGACCAATAAGACCTAATACCAATCCGAGTTTTAAATTATCTTTTGTAAGTATCATTTCCAGGTTTTTTCAAGTTTTGTTTTAAGTACATAATTCGTTAAGTCAAATTGTACAGGTACTACGCTTACATAATTATGTGCCAGGGCCCATACATCTGTATCTTTTGCTTTATCAAAATTTACAAACTCACCAGTGAGCCAGTAATAGCGTTTGCCACCGGGGTCGTGCCGCTCAATAAAATCTTCCACATATTTTGCATAAGCCTGTTTGCAAATTCTCATTCCTTTTAACAATTCAACAGGTACTGACGGGATATTGACGTTAAGAACAAAATGTTTATCGAATTTTGCCTGTAGCATTTTTTCTACTATTATCCTTGCATATTT
>JANLSA010000047.1:0-15581 GCA_031362085.1 Bacteroidota bacterium
TTATTTTTTCAATCCAATTTGCGGAATCTTTTTTAGTAGTTGATAACACAAGTTGGTTTCTTGCATTTGAAATGGCTGAACCCTTTTCGCCCATGTACCGTTGATAGGCATTGAACTCAGTGTTATAAGGAGAGTTTGTAAATTTTATTGCCTTAAGCGAAGAGGAGGTATCTATTACAATTGAAAAATGTTGATTTTTATCTATCAGCACTTCAAAAAAACCATTTTTGTTTGGATAACCCAACAGGTATATGCCCCTTCCTAATTTTTTATTTTTTTTAAATACGGCTACACTTTTTTCATTTAAAACAGCCGAGTCAATAATGGGATATTGTTTGGCGCCGAAATAATGCCCTAAATAGATATATTGATTTTTAAATGGTTTGAAGGTTACTTTAATTTCATAACCATCCACCTGTCCCGGGGCAGCCAAAAGCAGAAAAAGCAAAGGGAAAACCAATAAACGTTTCATAATATGAATAAGTCGGTAAAGATATTAAAAAGGTTGGAGGGAGGTAATGGAAGATTATGGAAATTTTTCGAATTCTTTTATTAACCCAACGTGTATTTGGGGTATACATCATTTGCATCTACCAGTCTTTAGCATTACCAGTACCTTCTTTCATTTTCTCATTCTGCATCCTCTCTTTAACTTCTTTTTCTTTTTGTTGTAGTAGTTGAAGTTGTTTTTCTACTTCTTTTTTACTCAGCTTAGATTGTGGCTTCTGTTGTTTTTTTTCTTCCTGCTTTTTTTTCTTTTGTTCTTCTTTTTTCTTGGGAGGTTGCTGTTTCTTTTTTAATTCAAGCAAGGCTTTTTGTAAATTTTCTCTTGCCTGATTGTCGGCAGCATTTTTTCGCAGCGCATTTTTATAGGCTTCAATGCTTTCTTCCAATTTTTTTTCATTACTCAGTATGGCGCCTGTGTTATAATAAGCAGTTGCTTTTGTTTGTATTTCATTTTTATCTGTTAACAGTTTTTCGAATTCTTTTTTTGCATCATCGGGTTTGTTCATCCGGTATTTTGCAATAGCATGATTATAGATTGCAGTTCTGTTTTCAGGAAATTTTTCAAGTGCTTTTGCATACTCTTTTTCTGCTTCGGCGTATTGCCTTTTTTTATAAAACTCGTTTCCCTTTCTGATAAAAGCATCAGCCGTCTGTGCAGAGATTGTTTTGATGAACAAAAAGCCAATAACTATAAAAAATAATTTTTGTGTCATTTTTTACTTTTTGTTTCTGGTAAAAAAAATTCTAACAGTAATAATAAAAACATAGCAGCAGCAAACCACTGAAAAAATGTTTTATAATCCAGCAAAGAATCATCATCAAACGATTTTTTTTCAATCTGCGAAAATTGTTTCATCAATACCGAAATGGTTTCATCGCTATTTTGTAAGCGGTGATACACACCATTTGTTACTGAAGCTATTTGTTTCAGTGCCTCTTCATTGAGTTTTGAAATAATATTGTTGCCAGCCTCATCTTTTTTTATTTCCCCGGTTATCGGTTCATTAATCGTTGTGCCTTCTACTGATCCAATACCAATTGTATTTATCATCACGCCCTGTTCAGAAAGTTCTTCAGCCGTTTTTATTGCATCTGCATCATGCGTTTCACCATCGCTTATTAATACAACCGACTTAAATCTTTTTTCTTTATTATTAAATGCAAGTGCACTCATTCTTAGTGCTTCACTTATTAGCGTTCCCTGTTGTGTAACCGAACCCGGGCCGGCAGACGATACAAATAGCCGGGCAGCATTGTGATCGGTAGTAAGTGGCATTTGTAAATAAGCTTTACCAGCAAACAAAACCAGGCCAATTCTGTCATTGGGCATTTCGTTCATCAAATTAATGATAAGTTGTTTTGCCCGTTCGAGCCGGTTGGGTTGTAAATCCTGTGCCAGCATGCTCTTACTTACATCCAATGCTATTACCACATCGATTCCTTTTCGGATTATTCCTTCATCGGTACCTGCTTTCCGTGGATTCATAACTGCAATTACTCCAAAGGCAAAAGCAAATGAAACACTTATAAATTTTAAATGAAATTTCGTGACAGAAAAATTTTGGATAAGATGATTTACGAGATTGCTATCGCCAATTCGTTTGATCACCTTTATTTTCCAAAGCAATAAAAAGATAAACAGCAATAGAAAAAGAACTAATGCGGCAAACAACCAGGCGTATCCGATATGCTGAAATCGAAAATTCAAATTAATGCTTTCATTTTTTTAGGTATTAAGGATTGGCAAAAAGTAAACCATTTATTTGTCTGTACTTAAAAAACCCTTGCTTTTCAGAATATCCAGGAGCATTTTTTTGCGAACATTTATCATATCAAAATCCGGATTTGAAGATTCGATATTTAATACAAAAAAATAAGGATGAGCATCTTCTTCTATCCAACCAACTACCCAACCGAGGTGATTGCCATTTTCTTTTTTACCCCAACCCGTTTTATAGGCTAATGTATGATGTGTGTTTTGCTCAATTATCATGGCACGTTTCACCATATCCTGATAGGTTTTGAAAAATGGATTCAGGTTTCTGAAATAAAGATTCTTTACAATGTAGAGTTGCTCATCAGCAGTTATCTTCATACTGTTATCAATCCAGAAACTGTCAACCGCCGTTCTTATTTTATAGGCTGTGTCTTTGATGCCGGCAGCATAATGAAGTATATTTAGCCAATGTTGCATTGTGTCTTTTCCTATCCTTCTTGCCACCTCCTGATAATAGGGCAGAGAAGATACCCGGAATGCTTCGTACATCGTTAGATCCTTGTTCCAGGCGTTCACCCATCGCTCTACCCCATCCCATTTTATTATCATGCTGTCATCTGTAATAACTCCGGTTTGTAAACCGATTAATGAATTAATAATTTTAAAAGTAGATGCTGGTAAATATGAACTGTCGCGGTAACGGGAAACATTATGAACCGTAAATTTTCCGGTGCCATTATCAAATAATCCAAAAGAACCGGTTACTTTATTTTCATCAAAATATTTTTTAAGTGATTTATCTTCTGAAACATTATTATGACTGCAGCTAATAAAGAATAAACAACATACAACAGACAATAGACAATAAGAAAAGCGAAAAGGTTTCATTTAATATTTATTTTAAAGTTTGATATGACTAAGCTTGGCGAATTCATGCAAATGTAATTCAGATTACCGCTCATTTAGATGTTGTCATTGCTCAACTTCAAATTAACAAAGGGTTCTTGTGGAGAAAACAAAAAGCTCTATAAAGCTGTTTACCCTAAAATAAAAAAATCCCTCCTGTGAAACAGGAAGGATTCTGAATATTTTTTAAAACGGGGTTAAAGGTAAATCCCATTTTTTGTTTTGTAATGACGAACGCCATTACAATCTCTTTTACTGGCGGCACAAGATGATAATAGGGTAACAACCACCGCTACGAAGGCTAAAGACAAAATAATTTTTTTCATGAATTTGAAATTCTTTTTAAAAGATTAAGTTAGCGGTAATTTCAGAGGGGATTGGCGGATTAAGATTGTCGAATAGGAGAACGAAAATAGTGCCGGGTTATTGTTTTTCATAACGATCGGGATTTTATTTTAAAAATATTTTGTTTAAACTCAAATTGTTTCGTAAAAACACGAACTTCAATTAAATTTTTAACCTTAAAAACAAAAAAATGAGAAAACTAATAATCTGCGGGGCTGTCATTCTATTCCTGGTAGCTGGTTGTAACAGTAATAAAAAACCAGGTGATGTAACAATAAAAGGGAAAGATGGCGAAACAGTGACAGTGAATACTGGCGATTATATGGAAAAGGCAAAGGAGATGAAGGCAAATATGGAAGAGCTTCAAAAACTAAAACCGTTCTCAATGGATGAAATGAAGGCATTGATACCTTCGGAAATAATGGGTACACCTCAATCGGGTTTAGAAGCTGTTAGTTTTTCAGGTGTCAGCCAGGCATCTGCCAGGTATAAAATAAATGACAGTTCAAAAGTTAAGTTGTCGGTAATGGATTGTGCAGGCACGGCGGGTGCCGGTATTTACAATATGCGATTGCTGATGAATTTTGAAATCGACAATGAGAATGAATATACAAAGGGATCAGAGTTTAAGGGAGGCAAAGCTGTAGAAAGCTGCAAGAAACTAAGAAATGATTGCAGCTTTACTTATTTTGCCGGAGACCGTTTCCTGGTAATACTTGATGGTGATAATATTGACATCGATAAACTAAAAGATATTGCAGGCGGATTGAATATTAAATAAGCGTTACTTAAAAAATAAATAAGGCAGTCTTTTAGTCTGTCTTTTTTATTTTAGTACACCCAACTCTTTCCCAATTTTTGAAAATGCAACAATGGCTTTATCAAGTTGATGTACTTCATGTGCGGCACTAAGTTGTACTCTTATTCTTGCCTGACCTTTTGGAACAACCGGGAAAAAAAATCCAATAACGTATATTCCTTCTTCTAACAATTTGGAAGCAAAATTTTGTGCCAGCACTGCATCATAAAGCATGATAGGAACAATTGGATGTTCACCCGGTTTTATATCAAAACCCGCTTCTGTCATTTTAGTTCTGAAATATTTTGTATTGAATTCTAATTTATCTCTTAGCTCTGTTGTTTTTGTAAGCATATCTAAAACAGCAATGGATGCACCAGTAATAGACGGTGCAAGTGTATTGCTAAATAAATAGGGTCTTGATTTTTGACGTAGCATTTCAATTACTTCTTTTTTACCTGAAGTAAAACCTCCGCTTGCTCCACCTAAAGCTTTGCCAAGTGTACCAGTAATTATATCTACTCTTCCCATTACACCCCGATATTCATGTGTGCCTCTTCCTGTTTTTCCCAAAAAACCTGATGAATGGCATTCATCAATCATTACAATTGCATTGTATTTATCCGCCAAATCGCAAATTTTATCTAACTGGGCAATTGTTCCATCCATACTAAAACTTCCATCGGTAACTATGATGCGGTTGCGGAGATGTTGTGTTTCGGACAGTTTCATTTCCAGGTCAGCCATATTATTATGTTCATAGCGGTACCGCTGTGCCTTGCATAAACGAACACCATCAATGATAGAGGCATGATTCAGTGCATCAGATATAATTGCATCCTGTTCATTAAAAAGGGGTTCAAAAATTCCACCATTGGCATCAAATGCGGCTGCATATAATATGGTGTCTTCTGTTCCAAGAAAATCGGACAACTTTTTCTCTAATGTTTTATGAATATCCTGTGTACCGCAAATAAACCGTACACTACTCATACCATAACCATGTGAGTCAATTGTTTTATGCGCAGCCTCTATAACTTTTGGATGAGATGATAAACCGAGATAATTATTGGCGCAAAAATTTAATACTGTTTTCCCGCCATTTGCCGATTTTACAGTTATTTCTGCACCCTGCTTGCTGGTGATTACCCTCTCTGTTTTATAAAGTCCCGAAGTTTTTATTTCTTCCACTTCATTAGCAATTCGGGTAACAAAAGAATTATTCATAATTCAAAATTTTTATGGGCAAATATAGTAAGAAGGTTGATGGTTGATAGGCGGTTGATTTCTGAAACCTTTTTTATGGGACCCTGGTTTAAAGAGACTGGATATTATTAGTCAATTCTTTTTATTTGTATTTGAATAATGGTTTTGTTTTTAGTCTGATTGAGAATTACTGCCCTTAAACAAACTATTCACCTTTAAAAACCTGCATTTCGTCGGGAAAAAGATACAATTCAACAGAAATAGATTGTAGGGGAAAGAACCAAATTTTAGATTTGCTGTAACAAATTGGAACAGACCTTCGTCAGATCATTTAGCTACTGAATTTTTTTAAATAAACCAAGGCTCATGAAAAAGATACATATACTCATACTAACGGCTATATTGATTTTTACTTCAGGTATTTTATTGGCATTCAATACTAATAATCAACCTTCTCCATGCGAAGAATCATCAGAAAAATGTTGTAAAAAGAAAAATGAGAATCCACAAGGTGGTGCTGTTTGGGAATCTCTTTCCCGCCAGTTTTTAACTTCAACTGCCCTTTAAAATTATTTTCAAGTAAAAGAATAATTCTTCTGTAACATTTTCGACCTTTCATCGTACTAATAGAGAGATTTTTGGCTTTATAGAATGCGGATCATTTAATAAACGCCATAATTTTACCCAAAATTCAATTTTAATCGCTTTCCTGCTGTTTATGACTGAACGAGAGTATAATAATTGTGTAAACCTATACGCTGATAATGTGTTCCGCTTTATCGTGAAAAATTTGCGACATGAAGAGGATGCAAGGGATGTGGTGCAAACTGCCTTTGAAAAAATGTGGCGTAACCGGGAAGAAGTGGATAATGCAAAATGCAAGTCCTATCTTTTTACAGTTGCCTATCATCAAATGATTGACCATATACGAAAAGTAAAACGCATAAGCCTGAAAGAAGATTTTAGTGACGATACAAGAGTGCAGTATATGGCACCACAGAACTTACGAAAGACATTAGAAGAAGCACTCAACAGATTAAGTGAAATTCAAAAAAGCCTTGTGCTATTGAAAGATTATGAAGGATACAGTTATGAAGAAATCGGTACGATAACAGGATTAAGTGAAAGCCAGGTAAAAGTTTATTTACACAGGGCAAGGGTGCAGTTGAAAAACTATTTAGTAAAACTGGAAAACGTTATTTAAAGTGTCGAAGGTTTAAATTTAATAATGAGTATTAACCGCCATAATTACGAAGAGTATTTTATCCTTTATTCGGATAACGAACTCAGCAGCGATGATCGCCGTAGGGTGGATGAGTTTGTTTTGTCTAACCCTGACTTAAAAGATGAGCTCGATACGTATCTGAATTTAATTTTAACAACGGATACTTCTTTAAAATTTGAAAATAAAAATGAACTGCACCATTATGATGAATCATTGATTTCTTATTTGGATAATGAATTGGCTGCTGATGAAAAGAAAAAGTTTGAAGAATTGATTGGCGAATCACCCAGGCTTCAGAACGAATTAAATATTTACCGGAAAACAAAGCTGCAGCCTGACGCAGAAATTGTTTTTGAAAAGAAATCTGTTCTATACCGCAGCACCGAAAAAAGAAGAGTGGTTCCGATGCGAATGATGCAATGGGCGGCCGCCGCTGCCATTCTCCTTGCAGTATCTATTACAGCTATATATTACTTTAATGAAAAATCAGCAACTATTGAAATAGCGAAAGCGAAACCATCAGAAAAAAAGACTCCTGGATCAAATAATCCTGCAGAAAAGGTTGCTGCAAAAAAAGATGTTCAGGAAAATGAATCACCAGATGATCTGGATAAAAAACCAGGGCAAACGGTAATTGAAGAACCTGGTAAGACTAATAATCTTGCTTTGAAGACGGGTAAGCAAAAACAGATTTTACCTAAAGAAATAAAATTGCAAACTCCTGTTGTGGCAAATGAAAAAAAGAAAGATGAGATTGCAATTAACAAACAACCACCATCTAATAATTTACCTAGCCCACTGAACAATCCATTATTTAATGAAAACAATCAAAAGAAAAACAATGCTATTGCAAATGTCAGCCCCATTGAAAAGAACAAGAATGTTAATGAAACATTAGTTGACAGAAAAGATGTAACCATTTCTGCAGCTGCTCCGTTATATATAAGTAGTACAAATATAGATACCGAACTAAATACGGATGAGGAAAGCAAAAACAAAAAGTCAAGAGGATTGCTCCGGAAAATCACAAGACTTTTTGAAAAAAATACAGGTATCAAAGCAACTGATGATGACAAGCTGCGAATAGCCGCTTTCACCGTTAAGCTTTAATAATTAATTTTCTTAAACAATTTTTATATGAAAAAAATTTTACTGATGTGCATGGCAGCATGTACAATGATGGCAAGTATGGCTCAGACCGACAGCACAACGAATATTCCTAAAAATGATACGATCCGCATTGGCGGTATGGTAATCATCCGCAAACAGGGAGAAAAATCGATACATAGCGAACCAAGAATGCATAATCGGCGAAATAGTAGCCACTCGAAGGTTAGTACCAACTGGGGTATTGTTGATTTAGGGTTTAGTAACTACGATGATAAAACAAACTACGCTTCCACAGATGCTCAGGCATATGCCCCGGGTAGTAATGCAAGCTGGTTCAACCTTCGTAACGGCAAATCGAGAAATGTAAATGTTTGGTTATTTATGCAAAGGTTAAGTGTTATAAAAAGGGTGGTAAACCTTAAATATGGTTTTGGTGTTGAATTGAACAACTATCATTACAAACAAAATATACGTTACAACGCCAATCCTCCTGCTATTGCAAATGCACCCATTGTTTCATTGGATAATACGGTTGGTCGTACTTATTCAAAAAATAAACTGGCAGCGAACTACCTTACAGTTCCTATGATGGTGAACTTTAACTTTACACCCAACCGCAGCGAGCCTTTTGGCTTTAGTGTAGGTGCAAGTGCCGGTTGGTTATACGGCAGTCACAACAAAACAAAAACAAATGATGAAGATAAACGCAAGGCAAGAGATGATTTTGATTTACGACCTTTTAAAATTTCCTATATAGCCGAACTAAATCTGGGAGAAATAAAATTTTATGGTTCGCTTGCTACACGTAGTATGTATGAACGTGGATTAAATATCACTCCTTATTCAGTTGGAATACGGATTAGTAGCTTTGATTAAGGATAAAACGATTTAATAGGGGAAATAACTAAAATTATTTTAAACAGAACCTGCAATATCTATTGCGGGTTTTTTATTTTCTGAAAAAAATACTTTTCGGGATGTAAATAATTACGGATTAGCCGGAGTGTATTTTCATGTAATATCAACAAGTGAATCAACCTTGCAAAAAATTAAACGCTGCTTTTAATTTGCAAAGAGTGAGTTAAAACATGCGTATAGAAGAAAATAAAAAGTTACGGCACGTCGTTTGAAACTTACTAACCATTAAAAAAAGAGTTAGTAGCCATGAAAACGACTTTTGTACTCACATCTGTATTGCTGGGTAGTATGTTTCCTGCCGGTAATACCAGAAATGCATCCTTCAATCATACAGGCAATATAAGATTCAGGTCTGAGTCAGGCAACCCCGTTGGTGCTATTTATATTGTAATCGATAAATCGGATTATGAGCTGAGCATTTATGATGAAGACGGATGGTGGGGAACTTACCCGGTTGTATTTGGAAACAATTCGCTGGATGATAAAAAAATGGAGGGAGATAAAAAAACACCTGAAGGGACATTTAAAATAATTAATAAAAGAGTACATGATAAATGGAGCCGGTTTTTGGCAATCGATTACCCCAATGAAGAAAGCCGTAGAAAATTTAATACAAGAAAACAACGTGGCGAAATACCCGCTGATGCAAGAATTGGAGGTGGCATCGGAATACACGGCACATGGCCTCATGAAGATTTTGTAGTGGATAGGTATAAAAACTGGACACTTGGTTGTATAAGTATGAAGCGAAGTGAGGTGGAAGAGATTTATCGATTTGTAAAACCCGGAACTAAAGTTATCATTCAAAAATAATATCAGATCTTAGAAGCTGTTTAACTAATAACTCCACAGATTTCACAGATTAATACAGAAACCCTTTATCGTAAAATAAAATCTGCCTATATCAGCGTTATCTGTGGTAAAAATTGAACAGCTTCTTCCTATTTTAAAAAACCTTCAACTTCAATCCGCCACCTGGTAATATTTTGAAGTACCAATGAGGCATGTTCTGCATTTTCATACACCACCATTTTCTTTTGAGTAGAAGAAATATGATTAAACAATGTTTCTGCTTCGTTTCTAGATACATAAATGTCTTTATCAGCCCATTGATACAGCACAGGACAGTTTATTTGCTCAGCGTATTTATTTAGATTAAATCCAAATCCATTGAAACCCCTTCTTATACCTGTCCAAAAAGTAACTAATACACCAAAGGGCTGTTTGGGAAAACCAAATGTTGGTGCTCTGCCTTTCATGTGTTGATGCAAAGAACCAAAAGGCATTTCAAGTATAATGCCTGCCACATTCAGTTTGTTTTCTGCTACGGCTTTTATAATTGCAACCGATCCCATTGAAAACCCCCAGAGAAAAATTTTATTTTTACCTTTTTGAATTAACCAGTCATAAGCTAGTTTTACATCTTCACTCTCTTTCCATCCGATTGTTGTTATAGTGCCTTCACTATTTCCATGTGCACGAAAATCGACCAGCATCACATCATAGCCCATAAACCGAAATTCATTTGCCTCGTTTAGATTACTGCTTTTACTATTGTTTAATCCATGAAACAACACAACTGTTCCTTTTGATACAGAATCTGTTTTTATATACCAGGCTTCAAGAGTCAGGTTGTCTTTTGTTTTTAGCAAAACAGTTTCGTAGCTATATACAGGTTTTGCATTTACTATTGCTTTACTAAAGCTTTTTCCGGTAAATAATCGCCATGTTTTTGAAAAAATATTTTTGGGAACCGTTTGTTTTTTTACGAAGGCAGCACTTGAAAATTTAGTCAGTTTGCCGGCATATAAAAAAGCACTGATATTCATAAGTAGAAACTGAATTAATAAAACCCAAAGTGCAAGCCGCAGGTACGAACTCCATTTCTGTTTTTTTGTATTGTTAACTTTCATCAGATTGCAGAATAGCTGCTAAAGTAATTCTTCGGCAGTAAATAGGAGGATTGGTTGTGGATATTTATTTACTTACTGTTTCTGTTAAATAAAAAAAATGGTTGAGTTTTGCACCCAATAAATTTCTTGCAGGGAAAACCATTTTAAAGCAGCATACCCGGCTGCTTTATTTTTTTTACCAGGCTCAACTCCTTTTAAAACTAAAATGTAAAGCACTCCGATAATTAAATTAAAATAATTTCGATGAATTATAATCTTCCAATTTTAATTTCATCTACCACTCCCGGATCAAGCAATGTAGAAGTATCGCCAAGATTTTCTGTTTCACCTTCTGCAATCTTTCTTAAAAGCCGGCGCATAATTTTCCCACTTCTTGTTTTTGGCAATCCTTTTACAAACTGAATTTTATCCGGCTTTGCAATAGCCCCGATTATTCTGGTTACGGTTTGTAATATATCCCTTCGGGTTAGTTCTTCGTCGCCATGCGTTTTATTATCTATTACAAAAGCATAAATTCCCTGTCCTTTTATTTCATGTGGGTAACCTACGACTGCACTTTCAATTACACCTGAATGCATATTGATTGCATTTTCAACTTCGGCTGTGCCAATACGATGACCACTTACATTGAGTACATCATCCACACGTCCAGTAATTCTGTAAAAACCATCTTCATTTTTCAATGCACCATCACCGGTGAAATATAAATTTTCGTACGTGGCAAAATAATTTGTTCTGCATCGTTCATGATCGCCCCATGTTGTTCTTATAATTGCTGGCCATGGAGCTTTAATACACAAATTACCAGTAGTTATCAAAGCCCCTCCTTCGGAGGGGTTTGGGGAGGCTTCATTTCCATTTTCATCAACAAGGATTGGCTGCACACCCGGCATTGGCAATGTAGCCCAACATGGCTTTGAGGGTGTAATACCTGCAAAATTTGAAATTAAAATTCCACCTGTTTCTGTTTGCCACCACGTATCAACTATCGGGCATTTCTTTTTGCCAATATTTTCATCATACCAATGCCATGCTTCTTCGTTTATAGGTTCACCTACTGTTCCCAAAATTTTTAAGGACGATAAATCTTTTCCTTTTAATGGTTCTAAACCGAAACTCATCAAACTTCGAATGGCTGTTGGCGCTGTATAAAGAATATTTACCTTATGCTTATCTACAATATCCCAAAATCTTCCTGCATCCGGAAATGTAGGAATACCTTCAAACATTAATGATGTGCCACCTGCGCATAAAGGACCATAAATAATATAACTATGTCCTGTAATCCAACCCACATCGGCAGTACAAAAAAAGAGTTGACCGGGTTGATATTGAAACACGTTTACAAATGTATAAGTAGTCCACACCATATATCCTGCGCTGGAATGAACAACTCCTTTTGGTTTACCAGTACTGCCCTAAGTATATAAAATGAATAAAGGATCTTCAGCATCCATTTCTTCAGCCGGAAAAGAAACCACTCCGTTTTTTTCCACCTGGTCTTCTGCAATATCCATTTCATCTTCCCACCAGAGATCTCTGCCCTTGATCATGGAAACCGGAGTCCGGGTTCTTGTATATACAATTACCTTTTTTACTTTTTTATTTCCGATCAATGCATCATCAATAACACTCATTAATGGAATATCTTTACCACCACGATAAGCACCGACGCAGGTAATAATAAATTCTGCTTGTGCATCATCCAGCCTGTCAGCAATACTTTGTGCGGAGAAACCGCCAAAGATTACACTGTGAATAGCACCGATTCTTGCACAACCTAATATTGCATACACCAATTCGGGCACCATACCCATATATATACAAACCCGATCTCCTTTTTTTACACCATTATTCTTTAACATTTGTGCTACCTGGCAAACTCTTTTATGAAGTCGGTTATAGGTAACTACTCTTACTCTTTCTTCAGGATTGTTGGGCTCCCATACGATAGCGGGTTTATCACCTAATCTTTCTAAATGACGGTCTATACAATTTTCTGTAATATTCAGTTTGGCTCCGGCAAACCATTTTACACTGGGTTCCTTAAAGTTCCACTCTAAAACTTTATCAGCTGTTTTTCTCCAATAAAAATGTTTTGCAATAAACGCCCAGAACTCTTGGGGTTGATTTACACTTACCCGATACGACATCTCATACTGTTCGATTGAATTTATCTGAAATGGATATGGCATGCTTTAAAATTGATTGGTGTATTTATCAGACGATAAATTTACAGAACTGTTTTGCAACTTCGATTTTTTAGGAAAGATTCCGGTAAAAATATTTTTGTGCAATCAACAAATACCTATCTTGAACTTATGAAACCAACGACAATAAGAAGTGTAATAGCTGCTTCTTCTGTAGGTACTATGATTGAATGGTACGATTTTTACATATTTGGTATGCTTGCCAAAACAATCAGCACCCAATTTTTTCCAGAAGGAAACCCAACCGCTGCACTACTTTCCACATTGGCAATTTTTGCAGCCGGTTTTATTGTCCGTCCATTTGGCGCATTAGTATTTGGGCGATTGGGAGATTTAATCGGAAGAAAATATACTTTCCTGCTTACATTGGTTTTAATGGGGGGCTCTACTTTTTTAATTGGTTTAATACCCGGTTATAAATCTATTGGCATTGCTGCACCGATACTAGTTTTATTGTTGAGATTGATACAAGGCCTTGCACTGGGCGGTGAATATGGCGGCGCTGCAACGTATGTTGCCGAACATGCACCCGCCGGCAAAAGAGGTTTTTATACTTCGTGGATACAAACAACGGCCACACTCGGATTATTTATTGCACTCGGTATTATCATGCTTGTAAAATTAAATATGTCCGATGCTTCATTTAATGCTGAGTGGGGTGGCTGGCGTTACCCGTTCTGGATTTCTATTGTTTTGGTCATCATTTCTATTTACATACGGTTGAAGATGAAAGAATCTCCCCTATTTACTAAACTGAAAGATGAAGGAAAGACTTCAGTGAATCCGTTGAAAGAAAGTTTTCGGTATAAAGGAAATTTTAAAATGGTGTTGCTTGCTTTATTTGGTGCGGTAATGGGGCAAGGTGTTATCTGGTACACCGGGCAGTTTTATGCACAGAATTTTTTAGAAACAAAATGCAATATTGAATTTGAACAAAGCAGAACGATTCTTTTATGGGCAATTGCATTTGCTACGCCGTTCTTTGTTTTTTGGGGATGGCTGAGTGACAGAGTTGGAAGAAAGTGGATAATGATGGCGGGGATGCTGCTGGGAGTTGTATTCTATCGCCCCATATTTTCAACTTTCCTAAAAGATAGCGATGCGAAAGAATGGATGAAACAGGATTTAATTATAATGAAATCGGATACTGCAAATAGAATAAATACGGATGGTTCTTCATTGATTGATATTACTATCCGGTACAAAAATTATTACGGTACAAATTTTACTAAATCATCCACAGATACAATTGTTCAAAATGCGGGAGCAAAAGAATTTTTAATAAATAGAGATAAGAATCCAAAATTTATCAATAAAAAATTGAATACCGAGTATTACTTCAAATTTATTTTCCTGGTTTGGCTTATGATATTATTTGTAACAATGACTTATGGGCCAATTGCCGCTTTCTTAGTAGAAATGTTTCCAACTAAAATCCGCTACACTTCGATGAGTTTACCTTATCATATTGGCAATGGTGTATTTGGTGGACTAGTTCCATTCATTGGATTGTTGCTTACTACTACTTTTCCGGGAGATCCGCTTGTGGGATTATGGTATCCAATAAGTGTGGCAGCATTATGCCTGGTTATTGGAACAATTTATCTGACAAATAAAATTGATAAAGACGTGAGTGATTAAACCTCACCCTCAATCCCTCTCCAAGGGAGAGGGAAGATGCAAAATTAAATTGAGTCTTTTGTATAAATCTTAACGGCTTTGCTTGAAATAAAAAATAACAACTATGAACAGCATTAAAAAATATCTCGGCATTATCTGGTTGATTCTTGCACCCTTGGTAATTTTTTTCTTAGTAATTGGTGCCATAAAATATATTGATCTGAAGGGAACCAAAGACATCAATAATCCTGTTATCTGGATTATCATTATCACCATCTTCACCCCTATTGCTATCGGCCTGATGATTTTTGGCTGGTATGCATTGAAAAATGAATATCGCCATCTTCCGGAAAGCTCAACAGAAATGGAAGATTGAAAAAACAAACGCCCCGATTTTTCGTGGCGTTTGTTTCTGAAATAATCACGCCTTATACCAAGGCATCATTACTAACCAACGGATGCTTATTATTAACAAACCTTGTATCCTCATAAAAATGAACCATACCGGTTGTTATATCATGCGTGCCTCCCACTATACCAATTGCACATTCTTCAATCATTTCTTTCAAAATGGGGCTCCTTTCCATAATGGCATGTACCGTTCTTTTCACATTAATGGTAGAAACTTTTTCTACAAATTCATTATTACTTGAGCTACGGTTTTCTGTTTCTGTCTTTTCATCATACACTGCAGGTTGTATTTTGGAAAGTAAGGCAGTAAGATTCCCCATTTCTACATGGTCGCATGCACCTTTTACCGCACCACATTTGGTATGCCCCAGTACTACAATAATTTTAGCACCGGCTACTTTGCACCCAAACTCCATACTGCCTAAAATATCTTCGTTGATAATATTGCCTGCAATACGTACACTGAATACATCTCCCAAACCCTGGTCGAATATTAACTCGGCAGAAGTTCGGGAATCTATGCAGCTCAGTATTACTGCAAAAGGGTGTTGCCCGTCGGAAGTTTCATTTGCTTGTTGTAATAAGTTACGATTTGCTTTTAGGTTATTTACAAACCTGTCATTTCCTTTTTTTAAAATATCCAGTGCCATTGCTGGTGTTATTGCGTTCTGTAATTCTTTAGTTAATGTTTTCA